>NZ_QLIT01000160.1 GCF_003574485.1 Facilibium subflavum | reverse complement strand
GTGTATGCGCTTGTAAACGGACGCTTGTTTGCTGTATGTTGCAAATGTCTTCGAAATTTTAGCAAAATTAACACTTTGCACGACAAATAATCCCAAAATAATGTGCGAAAGGCATTCTAAAGTATGGCGAGTATGGTTAAAAAATTGTAACAGTAGTTGTTCAAGTGCTTTGGCGTGTTCCATGTGCATTGTTTATTAAGTTTTTGGCGAAACAAAAATGCCATGAAAACCGCTAAAAATAAAGCGTTGATTCAGCTACTGTCCTGTAGTGTGAAATAGGATATAAAATGTATAAAATAACGCTAGCTTTGCTATTAAGCATATTAAATATCGCAACAATACAAGCAAAATGTTTTAGCAATTCAAATCAGGCGATTTTAAAAAGTGGTGGAACAATTTACTCGGATAATGGTATGTATTTTCTGACGATTGCAGCATCAGATGGTAATTTGATACTTTATGACCTTTATAAGCCAGCTGGCAACCGTGCAATTTGGAATGCAGGTATACACCTTAAATCCCCTGACAATGAAACGCTCCAATTTTACAATGGCGTGCTTTCGCGTTGGGGAATCGAGAGTTATTGGGATAAATGGTCAGGTGAACATAAAGTGTCTAACGAAAGATGGTATTCACATTTATATAATAATTCAAGTGGTGGGAGTGTTTTTTGTATTCAAAACGATGGAAACCTTGTTGTCTATAAAGGCTCAAAAGTATTATGGGCGAGTAACTCGGAACAAAAATTTTATCATTTTATGCCTGTTGGTGTTGGTAGTGTGAATATTAGTGCCTGTGGGACTTCAACAACACAGAGTAGTTTTGAGCAGGGCTGGCTTGATAATGCTTGTAGCCAAAACACAGAAAAAGATAATGTTATCGTCACTTTTTCAGGAACCTCTAATCGGTGTTATTTAACTTATAAAGATAAAACACTTATGGCGGATAAATGTGATAATGACAGTGTGGTAATCAAAACAAAAGGTGATAAGTTTTTATTTTTATGCCAGCAAAAAAGTCCAGGGGATCAATCATGTTCCTGGGTTACGACACAAAAATTAAGTGCAACCACTATGCTTTCTAGTTCACTGTATAATTAATACAATCTATGGAGAGATGAGTGGTACTTAACACCAGGAGTTTTTATCGATTTGCTCGAAGATTGAGTTTTAAAGATGGTTAAAAACTTTTTCTTGGTATAAGAAGAAAATCTGATAGAAAACAATGATTGGTTTTTATAACCATGATACAATCTTCCCTGATGTTAGGTAAGTTAGTCATGTAAAGATGATAAGAGCAAAGATAAGCCATATTGAAAAACTCAAACAAATATCACTTTTTATTGTCGATGTTGATGGTGTTTTAACCGATGGTAAGATTATTGTGACAAATCAAGGTGATGAGTCCAAACACTTTGATGTCAAAGATGGCCTTGGGATTGTGTTATTACAAAAAGCCGGCGTTAAAGTCGCTGTTATTACGGGTAAAGTATCTAAAATTGTTGAAAACCGGTTATCCGCTTTAGGAGTTAGGGATATTTTCCAAAATCAAAAAAACAAGCAAAAGGCGTTTGCCGAATTAAAAAGTAAATACCAATTGCAAGACAGTCAAATTGCGTATATGGGTGATGATCTGCCAGATTTAACGTTATTAGCACGCGTTGGATTTTCTGCTGCCCCTCAAGATGCACATAAAGTTGTTACAGATAAGGTGGATTATGTTTCAGCGTTTAATGGCGGATGTGGCGCTGTAAGAGAAATAGCGGATTTAATTCTTCAGGAAAAAGGTCTTTGGGATAAAATGATTGCTGATTATATCGCACATGGTGAGGCAATTTTTTAATGTTCTTTAGTAAACGTGCTTTTTTCTCAACGATTGGTTTGGCTGTAGTTGTCAGTGTCAGTGGCTGGTTTGTGGTGAAAACAGCACAAAGACAGATTAGTACAGCCAGCGTGCCTGATGATTTTGTTATCAGTACAGCCAATGAAATCACTAATATAAAAACGAATAAAAGCGGCCAGATAGCCTATATTGCCAAAGCACAAAAAGCTAAGCGTTTTGAAAATGAAGATGCATGGTTTTATAAAGTTGATGTGCTTTTTTATAATAAAGATCGTAAACAGGAGCCATGGCATATTACTTCAGATTATGGCAAGGTGACGAATAACGATAATAATGTTCATTTATATCAAAAGGTTATTATGCAGCGCCAAGCAGCAGGGAAAAATGCGCCTGCTGTAAAAATTACAACAGACGAAGTCTTTTATGATGATAAAAAGGATCAGTTAAATACCGATAGATTAGTGACAATAACACAACCTGGAACTGATAATATTACAACAGGTGAAGGGCTCATAGGACATCCCAAAACGGGGAATTATAAGTTATTGAAAAATGTGAGAAGTTATTATGCAGGTCAGAATGAATAAGGTCATTGGTTATAGTTTATTATTTATAAGTGGCGTTGTGTCAGCGCAAAATTCTACAGCGCAAATGAATGCCAGTGAAATGTTTGGTGATAAGGCAACAGCTGATGGGCCAATTACAGTTTGTAGCAATACATTATCCTATGATCAAAGCAAGCATCAGATGATTTATGCGGGTAACGTCTTGGTTATGCAGACAAAAAATGCCAATATTCAATGCACGGACCAGGTGATTCCTGAACAACAGTCTTCTGGTGTGAATAACTACAGCTTTGCAAGTGTAAGTGCGTTATCTGGTTATACAGATCAACAAAAAGAAGCCTTGAAAACTGCAAAAGAAATTTGTAAAACACAAGGCGGGTGTCGGTTTTTAGCAGGACAAACACTAACGATTTTTTTTGATAAAAGTAATAAAAAAATTGAAAATATTTTGCTTACAACAGGTAAAAATTATACTGCCAAGTTTTACTCCTTACCATTTCCAAAGGTGAAAAAAGGCAAAACACAATCAACCCAGCAAGAAGATAAAGTATATGCGCGTGGTCAGACAATGAGCTTTGATATGAAAACGAATCAATTAATCATCCAGAAAAATGCTTATATTGATCGTGGGGGAAATCAATTTGCCGGGGATAAAGTGATTTACGATATAAAAAATGGCCTGGTTACGGTTCCTAACACAGGGGAGCGTGCCACAGTTATCTTAAACAACCTGAATTCGGATAAAGATTAAATATGACACAAAAACAACATACACTTATCGCATCACATCTTGGCAAATGTTATCGCTCCAGATGGGTTGTGAATGATGTTTCCATGGAAGTTAACAGTGGCGAAATCGTTGGGCTTTTAGGGCCTAATGGTGCGGGTAAAACGACTTCTTTTTACATGATTGTCGGTTTGATACGCCCAAATCGCGGCACAGTAATGCTTGATGGAGAAAATGTCACCAAACAACCAATTCACTGGCGGGCAAGAAAGGGTATTGGTTATTTGCCGCAAGAGGCTTCTGTGTTTAGAAAGTTAAGTGTTGAAAAAAATATTATGGCGATTTTAGAAACACGAAAAGCGCTTTCAAAACAACAACGCCAGGATGAACTGGAAGCCTTGTTAGATGAATTTAGTATTCAACATATTCGATCTAATTTAGGCATGAGTTTATCAGGTGGAGAACGAAGAAGGGTGGAAATTGCGCGTTCATTAGCGATGTCACCACAGTTTATTCTTTTAGATGAGCCATTTGCTGGTGTGGATCCAATTTCTGTTATTGATATTAAAAAAATCATTATGCATTTAAAGCAGCGCGGTATTGGTGTTTTAATTACCGATCATAATGTTCGAGAGACTCTGGATATTTGTGAACGGGCTTATATTGTAAATGCAGGGCAAATGATTGCTTCAGGGAAGCCACGTGAAATACTAAGCAATGAACAGGTCAGAAAAGTTTATTTGGGTGAGCAATTTAGGATGTAGCTAAAGCTTTTATCAAGGATGATTTGACCTGGTTATGCTAAATGATTTATTGCATCGGTAAATGTATACCACTTAATTTTATTAGACATATAGCAGCCAGTAGCTATAATCAGAAAAATGAATGATCAAGATAATAACCGAGCTTGGCTATAATGTTTACCCATTGGAAAACAAAGATTTCATTAAGTGTTTTATTTTTTAGTTTTATATTCTGTGTCTTAGGATATGCAAAGGATATCCAGGAGAAAGTCTTACCTATTGCGGTGAATGTCGCAAAGGTGAAAAAAATAAATGTTCCAGAAACCATTACCGCAGTAGGGCATTTATATGCAATAAAACAAGTTGATTTAAGTTTTGATAACAGTGGAAGATTGCAAGAGAAGTATTTTAAAAATGGTGATCGTGTGTTGGCCGGTGAAACAGTAGCCGCTTTAAATGATGAGCAAGATGTTGCCAGTTTAAATTCACTACAAGCAAAGCTTGATTTGGCAAAACAAACGTATGCCCGAGTGAAGTTGTTAGAGAAATCAGGTGCAATTTCCAAAGAAGATATTGATCAAAAATTCGCCGATTTAAAACAGGCGCAAGCAGAAGTTGATCAGCAAAAAACAGTTGTTGAACAGGACAAGATCAAAGCGCCATTTACAGGTGTGTTAGGGATTTATCAGTTTGATGTGGGGGCATATATTCCATCAGGAACCTCTGTTGTACAGTTAACACAAGAGAATCCCTTGAAGATTCGATTTGCAATTCCTGCAGATTTCAAACCAAAAATTGCGATTGGCAACCAGGTGAAACTGACCACAAATGTCTATAAAGACAAAGTGTTTACGGGTAAAGTAAATTATATTGCACCAACTGTTGATGCCAGTAGTGGTACAATTCAAATTGAAGCAGAAGTTGCTAATGATGATTACCTGCTATCTCCAGGAATGTTTATGTCAGTATCACAAATTCTCCAACAGAAAAATCCTGTTTTAGTTGTCCCAGATATGGCGGTGCAAACTGATCAGCAAGGACGGTTTGTATATGCCGTTCAGTCAGATAATACCGTTAAAGTTGTGCATGTTGGTGTAGGTATAATTAAAAATGGCTGGACGCAAATAACTTCTGGGCTTAAAGAAGGTCAGGAGATCGTTTCTGTGGGTGGCGATAAATTGACAGATGGTGCTAAAATAGATCGCTCCGATATTCCACCACCTGATTTTGAAACACTGCAAAAGACAATGCATATTAATGTAATTGACAAAAATGGAGCGCTTAGCGCGCCGATTGAAAACCATGATAATAAGTGATAAGTCAGAATTATGAAGCTTTCAAAAATATGTATTGAACGCCCTGTATTTGCCGTTGTATTAAGCTTAATGATCATCGTACTTGGCATTGTCGGATATAGTTATCTTGAGCTTCGCTATTTCCCGAAAATAACGCAAAAAACTGCTGAAGTTTCTATTTCGTATTCCGGGGCGTCTCCCTCATTGATGTTAAATGATGTTACCATTCCAGTTGAAAATGCCCTGTATAACATTGATGGCTTAGCGAAAATGACTTCAAGCAGTTCTTATGGCAGCAGTAAAATTGACCTTACCTTTGCCGATAGTGCTGATATGACGAATGTGATGGGACAGGTGCGTGATAATATTTCAAGCATTATTTCTGAGAAGCTTCCTGCAGATATTAATCCACCGAGTATTACAGAAGGTGGCGTTGAGCGGCCTGTATTAAACTTAGGCGTGATGGATAAGAATTTAACATCAGCACAGATTCGTGATTATGTTCAACGCAATATTGTGCCGATCTTTCAATCCGTTCCTGGTATGGGGGCTGTTTGGGTGTATGGTGCCAGTGATTATGCGATGCGGATATGGCTTAATCCACAAAAAATGGCAGCCCTTGGTATTACCGTTTCTGATGTGAAAAACATGCTTAATAGCAATAATATTACTTTTTCAGGTGGGAGTATACGCGGGAAGTATCGCAATTTTTCAATCAGTTCGGATACCGATTTAAAGACAGCTGAGCAATTTCAAAATCTTGTGGTTAAGGATAATCAGGGGCAACCTGTATATCTTAAAGATATTGCAAAGGTAGTTTTGGGAAATGCAAGTCTCACAGATTCTCCGATGTTAATTAATGGTGAGAATGCGATATCAGTGCAGTTAAGGCCAACAGATAATTCAAATCCTATTACCGTGGCGGATCTTGCAAAAAAGGAAATACAAAAAGTTAAAGATAATCTGCCTTCAGGAATGATTGTCAAAGTCATTTATGACCAATCTACTTTTTTACAAAAATCAATTAATGATGCTTATGGAACGTTGCTTGAAGCGATTATTCTCGTAATGTTAGTTGTTTTTGTCTTTTTAGGCAGTATTCGTGCTTCATTAATTCCCATTCTAACGATTCCTGTGTGTGTGATAGGCGCATTTGGTGTGATGCTTTTATTAGGCTTTAGCATTAATATTGTGACATTGCTAGCAATTATTCTGGCGATTGGATTGGTGGTGGATGATGCAATCGTTGTGCTGGAGAATATTCACCGACATATTGAGATGGGAGAGAAGCCTTTTGATGCGGCGATAAAAGGTAGCGCTGAGATTGGGTTTTCAGTGATTGCAATGACATTAACACTTGCAGCTGTGTACGCACCAATTGGCTTTTTATCGGGTTTTAGCGCGACAATATTTAGAGAGTTTGCATTTACGTTAGCAGGCAGCGTGTTGATTTCTGGATTTGTTGCCTTAACCTTGTCACCAATGATGTGTGCCTATATTCTAAGGGCGCGGGAAAAAGAAAGCAAAATAGAAATCCTATTAAATCATGTATTTGATCGCCTTAATGCGGCGTACGGCAAAGCGCTGGATGTTGTGTTAAAGTTTAAATATATGGTTGTTGTGATACTCATTGGGTTGGGCGTGCTATGTTATATTTTATTTAAAATCATGCCGCAATCTTTTATCCCTAAAGAAGATATCGGCTATTTTGAGGCAAATATTTCCTCACCGCCAGGTGCTGCTTTAGATTATACAAATTATTATATGAATGTGCTAAGTAAGCGAGTTTATGAAGATAATCCTTATATTTTAAATAATGCCGAGTACGTTTTTCAAGGCTCAGCCAACAATTTTGTGACGATGCAGCCTTGGGGAGATAAACGACATATACCGACAGAAAAAATCATTACCGGCTTATTAAAAAAAGCACAACAGATTCCTGGTATTAAAGTGAGTATGAGTGTGCCAGATCCTGTAAGTTTTGGTTCTGATGCCGATAGTTCTGATTTGATTATTTATTTACATAATGTGGGTCCGATTGAGAATTTAATTAAAGCTGCAAATGCGCTTACCAAAGCATTGATGAATTACCCAGGATTAAATAATGTCAGCAATGGTCTAAAGTTTGATAATGTAATTTATAACGTGTCTTTTAATCGTGATCTGGCAGCAAGTGTCGGTGTTGACCCGCAAAATATCGCGGATACTTTCAGTATGCTGATGAGTGGCAAGCATATTACGGATGTTAAAACCAATGAAAAAAGCTATCAGGTTAAGGTGCAGATGAATCTTAAAGATTTATCAAGCTTTAGCAGTTTAGATAAAATTTACGTTCCCAGTGCCTCTGGCTTGATGGTGCCTTTATCAAATTTAATCTTTGTCAATGCAGATGTGCGTCAAAGTAGTTTGTTTCGTTATAATCGCGTTAATACGGCAAAAATCAGTGCGAGCATTACGAATGGTTATAGCATGAGCAGTGTTTATGATAAGGTGAATAACTTGAGTAAGTCAGTGAACCTTGAAGGTGCCAGCATCGATTATGGTGGTCGTATGGCTGCTTTTTTATCATCAAGTGGCACGATGTTTGGCTTGTTTGCTTTAGCTTTGATTTTCATCTACCTTGTGCTAGCTGCACAGTTTGAGAGTTTTGTTGACCCCTTTATTATTTTGTTGACCGTACCGTTATCAACGGTGGGGGCTTTAGTGACGATGTTGCTGACCAATGGTAATTTAAATCTATTTACCAATATTGGTTTAATTACCCTGGTTGGGTTAATTAGTAAGCATGGTATTTTGATCACACAGTTTGCCAATGAACATTACAAGCCAGGTGTCAGTTTAATTGAAGCGGTGAAACAGGGAGCGATTACGCGTTTGCGACCTATTTTAATGACAACCTTTGCTATGGTGTTAGGTTCAATTCCATTGGCATTGGCATCAGGTCCTGGCAATGTCTCGAATAATATGATTGGGTGGGTAATTGTTGGTGGCTTATGCTTTGGTACGATTTTTTCATTGTTTATTGTGCCAGTTGCTTATGTTATTTTGTCACCTTTGGATCATAAGAAAAAGAAAACTTTTTTGATAAACAAAGGAATGAAATATGATCAATTGTGATGAAATCAGAGCGTTTATTCGCCTTGATGCTGAAAACTAGGCATCTTGTGCTTGATTTGCCGATAGATTTATCTAATATGTGTAGTGAGTCAAAAAATTACTAAATGGATAGGAGAATATTCTATGAAGCGTTATTGCAAATGGTTGAAACAAGCCTTGATTTCACTTTCAATCATGCCTTTTATTGTTACAGCTGCAAATGCCACAGATACACAAAATAATGCTTTTTCAGCAATGACAGGTCCTTTAGAGCAGATCATGAATGTTATTTCAGGCCCTATCGCACAAATGGCTGGTGTTATTTGTATTGTGATTGCAGGACTAGGCATTGCCTTTGGAGAAGGCGGCAGTGGGGTAAGAAGATTATTTCAAGTGGTGATGGGGTTGGCAATTGCTTTTACCGCAGCCAGTCTGATTTCAGGGCTTTTCCATCGTGGTTCTGGTTTGGTGTTTTAATTCTAAGCAATATAAAAAGGAGTAAACATGGCCGTCCCTGGTTTTGCAATTAAAATACATAACTCGCTGACAGGCACGCTATTAACAGCAGGGGTGCCGCGCCAATTTTTTATCTTAAATGGTACGTTAGGTGCAGCAATTGTTTTAGGCATGCAATCCTGGTATGGTATTCCCATTTTTATTATATTACACACAGTTGCCGTATTGATGACGAAAAAGGACCCTCAGTTCTTTCAAGTCATGGTTCGTCATGTCAAGCAAAAAAATTATTATGATGTATAGCTTATATGTTTAATATTGCAGAATTTCGAAAAAAACCTGATCGCATTACTGATTTATTGCCTTGGGCTATATTGGTCGATAAGGGGGTTGTATTAAATAAAGACGGCTCGTTTCAAAAGAGTTTTCGTTTTCGTGGCCCAGATTTGGAGTCCTCAACACAGTCGCAACTTGTATCGATCACTGCAAGGCTTAACAATACTTTAAAGCGCCTGGGTTCAGGTTGGGCACTTTATGTCGAAGCAAGGCGAAAAACGGCAATGCAATATCCTTCGCAAAACTACTTTCCTGATCCGGTAAGCTGGTTGATTGATGCAGAGCGTAAAGATCTGTTTGAACGTGAAGGGGAAAATTATGAAAGTGAGTATTTCCTTACCTTTCAATATTTGCCACAAAAAGAAACTGTTTCTAAGATTTCCAGCATCTTTGTACGCCAGAAAAAATCAGATGAACAAAGTGATCAAGGGTATAAGAAGTTACTCAATTATTTTATGGCTGTTGTAAACCAGCTATATGATATTATGCAGGATTTTATGTATGAGATTAAGCCACTAAATGATGAGCAAACATTAACTTATCTGCATAATTGTATTTCAGAAAATCCACATAAAGTCGTGGTACCTGATAACCCAAGTTACTTAGATGGTGTTTTGGCGGACACGCCATTACTTGGCGGGCTTGAGCCAAAATTAGGCAAGTACTATTTAAAAACAATTTCTATTTTAGGCTTCCCAACCACGTCAGTGCCCGCAATTTTAGATGGTCTGAATCACTTACCTTTACAATATCGCTGGGTAACACGATTTTTACCTTTAGATAAGGTTGATGCAGAAAAAGTGCTTAAAAGTTATAAACGCCAGTGGTTTGCCAAGCGCAAAGGTGGCTTGACAATATTAAAAGAGGTAATGTCTAAAAGTGAAAGTGCTATGGTGGATAGTGCTGCTGTGCAAAAATCAAATGATGCAGATGAGGCGCTATCTGAGCTTTCAGATGATTTGGTTTCTTTTGGTTATTACACGGCAACCGTGACGGTTTGGGATGAAGATAAAGAGCGTGTTTATGAGAAACAGCGTGAAGTAGAACGTGTTATTAATGGCTTGGGCTTTGTTAGCGTCGCTGAAACAGTAAATTCTGTTGAGGCCTGGCTTTCTTCCATTCCAGGGCAGGCAAATGCAAATGTCAGAACACCATTAATGCATAGTTTAAACTTATCGCATTTATTACCATTTTCAGCAGTTTGGGCAGGGCCTCAGTATAATGAGCATTTACAGGCACCACCATTATTATATGCAAGAACATCAGGCAACACGCCATTTCGATTGTCTAATCATATTGGTGATGTAGGTCATCAAATGATTCTAGGTCCCACGGGTGCTGGTAAATCAGTATTGTTAAATGTGATGGCTGCGCAATTTTTACGTTATAAAAATGCACAAGTTTTTATTTTTGACAAAGGTGCCAGTTTTTTTGCCTTAACCCAAGGTGTTAAGGGACATTTCTATGAAGTTGGTGATGTTGGACGTGGTGGTTTGGTTTTCCAACCATTGGCAGAAATTGACCAAAACAGTGAGCGTGTTTGGGCGCATGATTGGATTCTGGGTTTGCTTGAAAATGAGAAAGTTGAGATTACACCTGAAGTCAAAGAAACCGTCTGGCTTGCATTGAGTAATTTGGCGGAAACACCTAAAGAACAGCGCACACTAACAGGACTTCGGTCCTTTATCCAAAGCAAGGCTTTGCGTATGGCACTTGATTCGTATGTGATTGGTGGGCCTTATGGAGAAATACTGGATTGTGATGAAGAACATTTTAGCAGTGCGAACTGGCAGTGCTTTGAAATGGAAAAGCTGATGAGTATGCCAAATATTATTGCGCCAGTGTTAGCCTATATTTTCCATGTGCTTGAAAAGCGCTTTGATGGTCGACCAACGTTAATGATATTAGATGAAGCCTGGCTTTTCCTTGATCATCCTATTTTTGCCAATAAGATTAAAGAGTGGTTAAAAACGCTAAGAAAACTCAATGTATCTGTTGTCTTTGCGACACAGTCTGTTGATGATGCCGTAAAATCACCTTTGGTTTCTGCATTAAATGAATCGTGCCCTTCACGAATCTTTTTGCCGAATGATCGCGCGATGGAGCCTGCTGTAACGCAAGGCTATGAAGCTTTAGGATTGAATTTAAGACAGGTTCAAATACTAGGTCATGCAATGCCAAAACGGCAATATTATTTTCAATCACATAAAGGTAATTGCTTATTTGATTTAGGTCTGGGGCCTGTTGCTTTAGCATTTTGTGCGGTAAGCCAACCCAAAGAGCGCCAGTTTATTCGCGAAGTACTTGCACAACATAAAGATTATGAATATTTTTTGAAGACCTATCTGCACCATAAAGGTTTAGATTGGGCTTTTGATATTCTTAACAAACATTACCAAGAAGACAAAACAGGGGATAGTGATGCAATTGACTAGCTTTCCTTTTGGTAAAGAAGTTCGCGCGTATAAGCAAAGTGAGGTAGTCACCCCTTTTCAAAAACAAGGTCAGTTGTATGATAAGCCCATTGGACAACACCTTCACCGCGCATATATTTGGCGTGTTGCTTTTTTTGCTTCAAGTGGGATTTCTTTATTGTTTTCCCTAGTTTTAGTCAGTATATTTAACGCTAACCCCTATACGATTATTGTAGAGCAAGTGACCAATAAAGGCTTTTTAAAATCGCCACCTGCTATCCTGCGGCAAGACTATTCTATCACCCCAGCCGTGTTGTCTGGGTTTTTAAAGTCAATTTTGCTCAATATGGATAAAGTAGATCAATATACGGATTTTTTAAGCTCAGAAGCAAAAAGCGAGCTTCAGAAAATGCAATCGAATTTTTCAAAACAGCAATGGCAGCGTATGCGCTTTACTGATTTTAATATATCTGGGATGGCGTTTACTGGTAAGCTTGTTGATCAAAATAATCATGACATCCTAAATGTTAAAGGTAGTTTTAGTCAGACGAATTTAGATGGTCATAAAGAGGTGAAAATTAATCCATTGGGCATTTATATCAATACAATCAGCATACAAAGGTTATCATAAATATGGATCAATTGCAGGAACAAAAAAGTTATCAAAAGGCTTATGAAGAGTGGGAATCACGAATTGGGTCGGCAAAAAAGCAAGCACGTAATTGGATGATTGCCAGTATTGCCAGTTTGGCTATTTGTATTTTGCTGTTAATTGCAATTTTAGTTGAATCAAGCCGCCAAAAAACATATGTTTATGTTGCTGAAGTGAAACCTCAGGAAAGTGTGGTTAATGTACAAACAGCATCACAAAGCTATACGCCAACTGTGGCACAAGAGATTGCTTTTGTCAGTCAATTTATTAAGAATATCACTGAAATTCCATTAGATCCAGTTGTGTTAAACAAGCAGTGGGAGATGGCATTACTATCTGTCTCAGGACGCGCACAAGATCAATTAAAGCAGGTTTACCAAGCCTTGAATCCATTAAAACTTATTGGTGATAAGACGGTAACAACAGTTATTACGAATGCCAATGAAGCAAGTAATAATAGTTTTGAAATTACATTTCAGACCACCACATATAATCGTGATGGGCAGGTTGAAAGTGTGAAATCTTATTCAGGTATCTTCACTTTAAGTCAAAGTGTTTCACCAAAAACGTTAAATCAAATGGTTATCAATCCGCTTGGTTTGAAAATCGGTTTCTTCTCATTTAGTGAAAAAGGATCAAGTCAATGAAATTAAAAACGCTCACCCATTTTATCCCTTTAACAACAATTGCTTTGTCAGGCTGTGCGAGTAATAGCTACCAAAGTGACATTGACTCTGGTAAATTTGTTCAAGCAAAATCACAAGCACAATCGATGAAGATTGTTAAAGAGTATGTTCCAGTTCCTGTTCCAGGACAATTAAGACCAGTACCGAACACCAAAGCACAACAGGCAACAAATCCGCCGCAAAAAACAAAAGAATCAGCCGTGCAAGAAGCAAATAAACAAGCGCTGCAATACCCTGAGCAAAATGATTTCTTTAATGCGATGATGACATATAATTATATGCCAGGCGCCTTATATACGATTTACACAGCACCTTTGACGATTACAGACATTGTTTTCCAAAAAGGGGAGAAAATTATTTCACAAGCTGCTGGTGATACATTGCGCTGGCAAATTGCTTCCACCTATAGTGGTGATGAGAAAAATCTGCGTTGGCATATTCTTGTTAAACCACAAAAGGATAACTTAACCAACTCGATGATTATTACAACAAATAAACGCACCTATCATCTGGTGTTAAAATCTGTTGAGCCAGATCAGGCGATGGTTTCTGTGAAATGGCACTATCCAGGCGATATGGTGGAAGGTTTTAATGGTGGAGATTTAGGCAGTATGAATGCAGATAGCAGTGATGGTAGTAATAAATTGCCACCACCGCCAAAGGCTGCTGCAGGTGATTTAAATATAGATATTTCAAGCATGAAGTTTAATTATAACTGGCGCATGTTAAAAGGTGATGTGCCATCATGGTATCCACAGCAGATTTTTAGTGCAGGACATCAGACTTATATTAAATTCCCGCATGAAGTGGTTGTCCAAAATGCGATGATGCCAGTACCTTTTGTACAATCAGGTGATGGCAGTTATGGCACATCGGATTTTAACTGGCGTATGCAAGGGGATTATATGGTCATTGATACTGTTATTAAAGATGCGTATCTTAAAACAGGAACGAAAAAATCAGGTGAAACTGTCGTGCAAATCTCAATTAAAGATGCTTAGGTGGGTTTGTTATGGCTAAAAATGATCGTCAAAAGCTTTCGGTGAAAAACCCGCCGCCTAAGTCATCAGAGTTGAATAAAAAATTGATCACGATTGCCGGTGGCGTTTTATTATTAATTGTTATTGTGGCTTTTATCTTTTCTATTAATGCTCCAAAGAAAGACACGACTAAAAGTGATGGCAGCAGATTATCCAGTAGTGCTTCAGCTGATAATTTAAAACTTTCTGGTGATCTATCAAGTTATAAGGATGCAAAAGGCATTCAAGAAAAGCTTGGAATGAATCAACCAGTTAAGGTGATTGAGAAGCAAAATCCTCAATTACAGAAGATGATTGATGAGCAGCGCACGCAGCTGCAACGCCTTCAATCACAAATCAATAGTTTAAAGTCTCAGCCTCAACAGCCAACAAGACAGCAACCAAGCTTTTCACCCATGGATCGTGAAGCAATGAATGCACCTATTTTCTTTGGTGGTGGCGCACCAAGACCAATTCCACAGGATCAGGATAAACAAGATCAAAGTAAAATTGGTGCAAAAACGCCTTCAGGTAAGCAAACACCAGAGCAGCAGCGTGAAGCATTTATGGAAGGCGGGCCTTCGGCTAAAGATATTACCAACCAAAATACGATTCAAAAGCCAATCTCAGATAATGTGATTATGGCAGGAAATGCCATTCCAGCTATTTTGCAGACCAAAATTGTTTCTGATTTACCAGGGACGATTGTGGCGCGTGTGTCTAAAGATGTTTATGATACATTAACCGGGCAGACACTATTAATTCCACGTGGCAGTAAACTCATTGGTGAGTATAACTCTAAAACAGTCTATGGTGATACCAGTGTTCAGGTAAAATTTATCCGTTTAATTCGCCCTGATGGCTCTTCCATTATCCTGCCAAACCAACAGGGTATGGATTCTTCTGGTGTTTCTGGTTTGGCTGATGAAGTGGATAACCATTGGGGTCAGTTGATTGGTGCTGCTGCCTTATCAACCGTATTTAATGTACCAGCTGTCGCAGCACAGGTAGCAACTCAGTCTAATGCAACGGTTTGTGATAGTAATGGAAATTGTACCAGCAACTATGGGCAGGTTGCACAAAACTCTGTGTTACAAAGTTTAGGCCAGACAGCTTCACAAGTCGGTGGCAAGATTACTGATCGTGCGATGAATTTAAAACCAACGATTACCATTAATTCTGGCAAAGAATTCTCTGTTTTGGTGACTAAGGATACTTATTTACCGCCATATAATGAGGGCCAGTAATGAGAATTTTTGTTTTACTTGGATTGATATTTCTTGCTGTGATAGGGGCTTATGCTGATACTTCAAGTGATAGCAGTAATTATTCTACTGACAGCAATACAAACAATACAGGTAACAACACGTCAAATAACAACGCCAGCAATAATCAGTTTGTTCAGGAAATTAATAAAAAAACGACCAAAGGCTTGAAGGTTTTTGATAAATTATTAAAAGATGATGGGCAATCAAAAGAGGATTTTTTTGCCGATATAGGTTCTAACCCGACCTCTGGGCAGTTTGAAGGCCAAGATGATGGGCAGGGTGGTCCTGTGAAAAATCCATTTGCAGGTATTGTTGGTGATGAAAACAAATAGGTTTTGGGAATGGATGATGTAACAAATCTTTTAGGCCGGCAGTTATTAGATAAAATTCAATTTGGTTTTATTGAGCAAATTAATGCAAAATTTACGGCATTGCAATCCTCGGCGTTAACACTTTTGGCTGTTGTTGCAGCCTTAGAGCTTGCAATCTTTGGCTTGGTTTGGATTATCAAGCAGGATGAAGGTGTTGGCATGCTGTTGGTGAAATTTATCAAAATTGGTTTTTTCTTTTTACTGATTCAATATTTTCCTGCGTTACTGCAAGCAATATTGGAAATATTTATTAAAGTGGGCTATATCATCGCACCTGAAAAATCTCAAGCGTTGCTGTTTAGTCCAGGAAAAGTCTGGTCAATAGGGTTTAAAGCAGGTGTATCAATGTTGAAGGTTGCTGTGCAGTATGGCACTTATAATGTTGGACTTGCCTTTTTATATCTATTTTTAGGGCTGGGAATGTTATTAATTTTTGCAGCCATTGGTGCGCAAATTATTATCTCAGTCGTATTGTTCTATTTTGTTGCTGTTTTGTCGTTGATTGCAATTCCATTGGGTGTGTTAAAAATGGCACAGGATCTTTTTAACAAAGCAATTCAGCATTTACTGCGGGCAGGTGTGAGACTCTTTGCAGTCATTCTTGTTTTAGGGGTTGCTTTTACCTTGTTCCAAAGTTTAAAAATCACATCCATCAGTGACTCAACCAGTTTAGAAAAGCCATTAGCGCTGTTTTTTAGTGGTTTTATCCTTATGATTCTTATTTACACTTTACCTAATTATCTCGCCAAGGCCATTGGTAAACCAGGTGGTAATATTTTTGAAGGGGTTTCATCGCCATCATCAAGTAATGTAGTTGTTTCACAGCCACCGCAATCGACATCAGTATCTGTGTCACCTATTACTGCTGCAGCTTCCATGCATGGTGGTGGCAGTGTTTCAGCTGGCAGCTCTACTGTACAATCAGGGGCAACCGTGGTGACAGGTGGCCAAGGTGGCGGATATACATCAAGCACCAATGTTAATGTTTCGACAACTGTTAGAAATGGCGGCGGTGGTGCTAAAGGGCAAAAAGGAACCGTTGGTGAAGCCTCAAGTGTTAATAAGAGCATTTCAGATGAAACAATAAAAAGAATAAAAGATGAAGAGTAATAGAATTTATCAGTGGTATTTTTGTCGTTATGTATAGGTTTAAGCCTCTGATTATGGCGCTTATAGCGCTTTTTATCATGTATAGCTTATATTTTTTATTAAAACATTGGCAGGTAGGTATTACTTATCAATCAACACCCAGCATGCCTGAAGGGTATTATTTAACTTATAAGGTGAAATCTATTCAGCGTGAAAATAACGTTATTTTTATGCCAAATCAAAAAACAGAAAAGTTTATTATCCAGCATGGCTGGTTACCTGAAGGGATACCTTTGTTAAAACGTGTTATCGGCATACCAGGTGATAAGTTGTGCATAAAGCATCATATGGTTTATATTAATAATAAACGTGTAGCGGTTGCTAAGCTAAAAGATAATAAAGGTGAAGCTTTACCTATATTTACTTATTGTGGAGAGATTCAGCCGGATTATTATTTTGTGCAGGGTATTTCCAGTCCAAATTCATTTGATAGCCGCTATTATGGTTTGATTAAAAGAGAACAAATTATCAGTAAGGCAGTGAAATTATGATTCAACAGGGTTTAATAAAAGACCGACAACTTAGGATGCTGGAAACCGCATTTGGCCAACAGATGATGGAGTACCTTTATGATCCTCAAATTATTGAGGTCATGTTAAATCCAGATGGCAGGTTACATTATGAACGTATTGGTGAGGGGAAAGTTGCTACAGATACTATTATTTCTGCTGAGCAAAGTGAAAATATTCTTAAATTAGTCGCATCATTTAAAAATCAAGTGGCTAATGAAGAGCATCCAGAAGTTTCAACTGAGCTGCCATTTGAAGGCGCACGTTTTCAAGGATGGTTACCACCAGTTGTTAGTCAGGCATGTTTTTCAATCAGACGACGAGCCGTGGCAGTATTTACCTTAGATCAATATGTCGAACAAGGTGCGTTAACGCTAAACCAGGCTGATTTTTTAAAAAATGCGGTTAAATTACGTAAAAATATTGTTATTGTTGGCGGGACAGGCTCAGGTAAAACAACCTTTGCTAATGCACTTCTTGCAGAGCTAAGTGGTGACCAGGATAGAATATTAGTCATTGAAGACTTGCCTGAACTTCAAGTAAAAGTGGAAGATCTTGTCAGTATGACAACAACCTCTCATATCAGCATGCGTGACTTGGTGAAAGGATCTTTAAGAATGCGGCCAGATCGTATTATTATTGGTGAGGTTAGGGATGGTTCTGCGTTAGACTTGTTAAAAGCATGGAATACAGGCCACCCAGGTGGGGTATGTACAATCCATGCCAACAGTGTTGAATCAACGCCACATCGTTTTGAAGATCTAATTCAAGAGGCCGTCGTCAGCGTTCCCAAGACACTTATTTTACAAGCCTTAGATTTGATTGTATTTATTCAACGGGATAAATCAGGAAAGAGGAAGATTACTGATATGGTTGAGCTTTCAGGGTATGACAAAGGTGAGTATATACTGACACCTTGTAAGATATGAGATTTCTGGCAATTATTTTCACATAATCCAGCTAAGCGTAGTGAAAAAAATGTATATAGTTAAAGTTCTATAAATTATCGTTAGTATTTAAAGTATTACAATCACCATCTTGTTCTTGAAGGAATAAGATTTGACTATCATTTTGTTGTGATACGTCAGTGTCAACAAACATTTCTGCAATTTTTTTTTCAGCAAGCTGTTCTTCAATAATATTCACGTAGGTTGTCTCTCTTTTATTCATGGTTTATCCCGACTTTGACAC
>NZ_QLIT01000159.1 GCF_003574485.1 Facilibium subflavum | reverse complement strand
TTAGATGGATGGGCTCTATTAATGCTTTGTAAGCATGACGATGATAGAAAGGCTAACCGCTCTTGTCATTACTGCCTGGCAGCAATCCACGTGATTAGACTAGACTCAAACCATTATTGGTAACAAATGGTTTTTACATAGGTGTCCGCCAAAGATCGCTTTGCAAGCGTGATAGTCTGAGGACAGGTAGGTTCCTGCTAACCCTATACGACAAGATATTTATTGGTTAATTTGACAAATTCAGCTGGATCATCCAATTGCGCACCTTCTGTTAGTAAAGCTTGCTGTAATAAAATGTTCGACCAATCGGCAAACCTTGCGTCATCTTGCTCTTCTTTAAGATGACTAACAAATTTATGCTCTGGATTGATTTCCAAGATTGGTTTACCACCCATGCCAGGCATCATCGTTTGCCCTGCATCTGCCATCATTTTTTGCAAATGCATGCTCATGCCATAATCATTCACAACAATACAGCTTGGTGAATCCGTCAAACGTTTGGAAACGCGCACATCATCAACCTTATCTTTCAAAACTTCTTTCATCTGTTTGATGATTGACTCAAAGTCTTTTTCGATTTTCTCTTTCTCTTTTTTATCTTCCTTATCGTCCAAATCACCTAAATCTAAATCACCTTTAGCAATTGATTTTAGTGTTTTTCCATCAAACTCATTTAAATGAGAAGTCATCCATTCATCAACACGATCATACATTAACAAGACTTCAATATCTTTTTTGCGGAAGATCTCAAGTTGTGGATTATTTTTTGCGGCATTAAAGCTTTCTGCCGTAACATAGTAAATATATTTCTGGCCTTCTTTCATCCGTGCGACATACTCTTCAAGCGAAACCTCTTGCGCACTGGTGTTTTGATGGGTTGAGGCAAAACGAAAAAGCCTGGCAACTTTTTCTTTCTGTTCATGTTCTTCTGCTGGCGCTTCTTTTAAAACCTGGCCAAATGCTTTCCAGAAAGTCTCATATTTTTCAGGCGTATCTTTAGCCATCTTTGTTAACATATCAATAACTTTTTTGGCTGTCGCTTTTTTGATTTTTTCAATCACTTTGTTGTGCTGCAATATCTCACGTGAAATATTTAATGGTAAATCATTTGAATCCACCACACCTTTCACAAAACGTAAGTAAGATGGCAATAGATTTTCATTTTCCATGATAAAAACACGCTGAACATAAAGCTGCAAGCCTGATTTGCGTTCACGATCCCACAGATCAAAAGGCGCACGCTCTGGAATATATAATAAACTGATATACTCCAAATTCCCTTCAACTTTATTATGTGACCAGGTTAAAGGGTCGCTGAAATCATGTGAAATATGTTTATAGAACTCTTTGTAATCTTCATCACTTATATCTGATTTAGCACGCGTCCAAAGCGCTTTTGCCTTGTTGACTGTCTCCCACTCATCTAATATTTTTTCCTTGCCATCCTCATCATGCTCACGCTTTAGCATCTGAATAGGTAATGAGATATGATCTGAATATTTTGTGATAATCTGTTTTAACTTCCAAACATCTAATAAGTCTTCTTCACCTTCTTTAAGATGTAATATGATTTCAGTCCCACGCTTTTCTTTGGTGATATCTTCAACGGTAAAAGAACCATCTGCTTTTGATTCCCAACGAACCGCTTCTTCAGGTTTAAGCCCTGCTTTTAATGAATTAACTGTAACTTTATCTGCAACCAAATAAGCTGAATAAAAACCCACACCAAACTGGCCGATTAATTGTGAGTCTTTTGTTTGATCGCCTGTTAATGCCTGTAAAAATTTCTTTGTTCCTGATTTTGCAATGGTCCCAAGATGATCAATTGCATCCTCACGGCTCATCCCAATACCATTATCTGAAATGGTGATTGTTTTTGTGTCTTTATCAACGTTAACACGTACATGCAACTCTGCATCATTGCCAAATAATGATGCGTCATTTAATGCTTCAAAACGCAGCTTTTCAGCAGCATCTGACGCATTTGAGATAAGCTCTCTTAAAAAAATTTCACGATTTGAATACAGTGAGTGAATCACCAAATCTAACAATTGTTTCACTTCAGTTTGAAAGTCAAAAACCTGTTTTTCAGACATGTTTACTCCTATTTTTATTGCAGACGCCTCACATTACGCTTGAACATGTATTGTCTATTTGTCTTAATAATTTTACGTACCGTTACCAATTGGGTGTGATTTGAGAAAAATCAAGGGAATATCTTAAAAAAAATTGCTGAAAGTACATAACTTCAGTTAATAATTTACCAGTGGTATAACAAGAAAACCATTTGCGCGCAATTCAAGCTTTTGATTTAATAGATATATACAAAATGCTACAAGATACTAAAGATGAGCCTTGAAACATTATTAAAAGATGAAAAACTATATCAATATATACTGGATAACACATTAAAACCACTACCCATCCAGCAGCAAATGCTTGATAAGGCAAAATCTGAAGCGCTTTCACAAATGATTACTGCCCCTGAGCAATTGCAATTTATGCAGTTAATAATAAAAATGATAGGTGCGCAAAAAGCAATTGAAGTCGGCGTTTTTAAAGGTATTGGGTCACTGGCAATTGCATTGGCTTTACCTGATAATGGCCAACTGTATGCCCTTGATGTCACAGATGAATATCTCAAAGACTATGTGCAATACTGGGATCAAGCCAAGATAAGCCACAAGGTCAATTTAAAAATTTCCCCTGCCATTGAGTCACTGCGGTTATTGCTTGATCAAGGACATCAAAACACATTTGACTTTGTTTATATCGATGCTAATAAAAATGACTACCCGGACTACTATGAACTAAGCTATCTGCTTATATGCCCAGGTGGCATTATCGTTTTAGATAATATGTTAAGAGGTGGCAAAGTCGCTGATGAAACCATTCAAGAAGCAAGCATTAATGCAACTAGAAATACCAATACATTAATTAAAAATGACACAAGGGTTGAATCAGTTTTATTACCTGTTGGTGATGGTATAACAATCGTTCGCAAAAAGTAAGTTTGTCCTTTTTCTACAGCTGGATAAGCCTTCTGCGCATTGGGTATCTTTAGCAAATAGCTAATCTTTATCCCTAACCGATGTATCCTCATCTGATTTGCCATCATCAGCATTCTGATCATTTTCTACAGACGTTTTAGAAGTATTCTCTTCTGTTGAGACCTTTACTTTTTCCTCTGTCTTTACTTTTTCTTCTTTGACTTTGCCCTCTTTAGGTGCATAGCTGCTACCCCAATCACCAGGCTCTCTAACAGGCTTTCTTTCCATTAAATCATCAACCTGCATGGCATCAATGGTTTCATACTTCATCAGCGCATCTGCCATCGCATGCAAGATATCAATATTTTCTTCTAGAATGGTGTAAGCTCGCTTATAATTTTCATCAATTAAATGGCGTACTTCGTTATCAATATCCAAAGCCGTTTGATCAGAAAAATGCTTAGGCGATTTACTCATGCTTTGGCCCAAAAATGGCTGATGATCATCCTCATCATACTGAATGGGCCCCATTTTATCTGAAAGCCCCCACTTTGTGACCATGCTCCTGGCAATGTTAGTTGCCACCTGAATATCATTTGAAGCGCCTGTTGTCACCTTTTCATGCCCAAAGATCATCTCCTCGGCAATACGCCCACCAAAGATACTTGATAAGCGGCTTAAAAGCTGCTGTCTTGACTGACTGACTTGATCACCATCTGGAAGGTACATAGTAACACCTAGCGCACGCCCTCTTGGAATAATGCTCACCTTGTATACAGGGTCATGATCAGGTACAATACGCCCCACAATTGCATGACCTGCTTCATGATATGCTGTTAAACGTTTCTGCTCATCACTCATTGCCATTGAGGTGCGCTCAGAGCCCATTAAGATTTTATCTTTTGCCCGTTCAAATTCTTCCATACCAACGATTTGCTTGTTAGCACGCGCGGCAAAAAGGGCAGCTTCATTCACAAGGTTAGCAAGCTCTGCACCTGAAAAACCAGGAGTGCCTCGTGCAATCCAGTCAACGCGCACTTCATCATCAACAACAATCTTACGCATATGCACTTTTAAAATCTGTTCGCGCCCTTTAACACTTGGCAAACCAACGGTGACTTGGCGATCAAATCGCCCAGGACGTAATAAAGCAGGATCTAAAACATCAGGACGGTTAGTTGCAGCAATGACAATAACACCTTCATTATCAGCAAAACCGTCCATTTCAACCAACATCTGGTTTAACGTCTGCTCACGCTCATCATGACCACCACCCATGCCTGTACCACGATGACGTCCAACAGCGTCAAGCTCATCGATAAAGATAATACAAGGCGCCCGGCGCTTGGCTTGTTCAAACATATCACGAACCCTTGATGCACCGACACCAACAAACATTTCAACAAAGTCAGAACCAGAGATCGAGAAAAATGGCACTTTAGCTTCTCCGGCAATGGCTCGAGCCAACAAAGTTTTACCCGTACCAGGAGGACCGACCATCAAAACACCACGTGGGATTCTACCACCAATTTTTTCATATTTTGTTGGGTTTTTAAGAAAGTCAACAATTTCGCCGACTTCTTCTTTAGCTTCATCAACACCGGCTACATCTGCTAAAGTCACTTTGACCTGATCTTCACCTAGAAGCTTGGCTTTACTCTTTCCAAATGAAAAGGCACCACTTTTACCACCCCCGGCACGCATCATCAAAAAGATAAAAAATCCAGCAATCAATAATAACGGTAGCCAATTAAATAGAAATGCCAGTAATAAGCTTGGTTTTTCAGGTGCTTTAGCAGAAATTTCCGCTTTTTGCGACAGCATCTTATCTACAATGCTTTGATCCAATAATGGGGCATAGGTTTTAAAATTTTCACCTGTATCCGTTTTACCTGTAAATGTACGGCCATCCACATTAACAGACTGAATTTGCCCGCCTTGTAATTGTGATACAAAGCTTGAGTAGTTAATGGTTTTAGATTTATCTGCCGTTGTATTCATATTACTGAATATAAACACAAGTCCTATTGCGATCAGCCCCCAAAAAAGCGCATTACGCAAAAAGTCATTTCTCTTCATGCAAATGTAACCTTGTTGATTTTTTGTTTTTTAGTCTCGATTCTCACTTACTGCATTATAATACAACAATATGTATGTAACCATGGCAATACAGTAAATTCTAACCATCATCATCAATATGTTAGTACATTAGCACAGTAAAGCACCAGATCAAAACTTTTCCAGCAATCCAGCACCAATTAAATGCAATATCACCATGATAAACCCGCTTGGTAAATCATTTAGCTATATCACTTCGCGAATAATTTTACGAACCCTGCTAGCGAATTGGCGTATCACCGCATCGGAACAGTTCGACATCATGTGTTTTTACGGAAAGTTTATTTGAAGCATCGCGTAAAGCAGTACACACGCCTTCCTCAACAGTTGGGTGATAAAATGGCATAGCCAGCACGTCATCAACCGTCATATGATTTGCAACTGCCCAGGCTAAAAGATGTGCTAAATGCTCACCTTGTGGTGCTTGTAATTCTGCACCTAAAAGCTTGCCATCTTTTTTTCGTGCATATAGGTGTAATAAACCTTGCTCTTTTGATTTAACAATACTGCGACCTTGACCTTCAAAGCTAACCTTGCCTGTTACAAAATCAATATTTTGATCGATTAACTGCGCAAACCTTAATCCCACAGTTGCAATATTCGGATCAGAGAATGTAATGCTTAAAGAAGTCCGTTTCTGAAAACATTGCGTTTGCGTTCTTACTGCGTTAAATCCGGCAATGCGCCCTTGATCTGCTGCTTCATGTAATACAGGTCTTGCCGCGTTAGTATCCCCAACAAGATAAATATTAGGATACTGATCTAGCTGATAGGTTGTTCGACAATATTTAGGCACATCATTTGCATCAAGCTGTAATTACCCCAGTCCAAGCCCATTTAAGTTAGGCGCACGACCCATCGCAAGCAAAGCCTTATCAAAGAGATGTACTTTATCACCAATTTTAACTTGTAATCTACCATCCTTCATGCCCACAACGTCAGCACCTTCATATGAAATATTTAGCTGTTTGGTAAATTTATCTGCAACATAGTCTTGCAATATTGGATCACTAAGCCCACCGATACTTTTGCCAAGGCCAACCAAGGTGACATCTAAACCAAGTTTGGCAAGTGCCTGGCCTAGCTCAATGCCAATAACACCCAAGCCGACTACCACCATTTTTTCAGGCATTTCTGTTAGCTCAAAAAAACTATTAGTATCAATAAGATAATCCTGATAAGCCTGCCATGATTTTGGAATCAATGGTTTTGATCCTGTGGCAATAATAATTTTATCTGCCTTAGTTAATTTTCCTGATTCTGTTTTAAGGGTATTAGCGTCCACAAAAGAGACATACTCACGAATAATTTTATCCTGCCATGATTTGATATCATTTAATACACCTTTGACAAACCGATCTCGCAGTTTGCGTACAAATTCCATCACCTTAGAAGGATCAATATGAAGCTTTTCAGCACCATAAATACCTTCACTGGCAAAAACACATCTGCGATCAAAGTCATTTGCCGCCTGGATTAAAACTTTTGATGGCATGCAGCCTACTCGTGCACACGTGGTGCCAAGCGCGCCACCTTCAATCACCACATAGTCATGTGTTTGTTTGGCAACCTCTCTTCTTGCTGACAACCCTGCTGTTCCTGCGCCAATAATTGCAACTTTTACCTTTTTTACTTCTGCCATTTTATGACTCCATCTGGTTCTTTCTTGCCTTTATGCTACACAACCATCAATCACATGTGAAATATATTAATTTTTCAATAACAATAAAAAATAGTTATAAACCTCTATTCTTCAATGTCCCTCATGCAAACATAAACATATCCATTTGTCGCAACAAAAAAGCAAGAACCTAAAATGTTTTTCATTTTCGTATCATAAAGATTATAATACCCTCATAGCGAATCATTTTTCAGCATGAATGTCAAAGAAGTTCATAACGTTGCATATAAGATATCATTCTGCTGCAAGGAAAATCATCAGATGACAAAATCAACGCTTAATAAAATTGCCAACTTCATTTTTTATATTGCATGTATCATCTTTATCGGTACATTAACCGCTGTGTATTACTTTAATTACTTTAGCATTATGATTAAAGAGCACATTGTATACTGGGTTTACTTAGCACCGTTAATAATGGTGCTTTATACACTGATAAAAAATTCTCTCTTCAAGGAGAAATCCACCGATCCCGAATCACAAAGAAAATCTGAAAATACGCTTGAAGTGAATGATAAAACCAGCTAACTTTAGTCTATTCATTTGCATTAACAATTAAAATATATTATGAGAGCAACCCATACATTACTTGCCACAGCAAAAGAAACGCCAAAAGAGGCTGAACTTATCAGCCACCAATACATGATTCGTGCGGGGCTTATTCGCAAAGTTGCTTCAGGTGTCTACACCTGGCTTCCAACTGGTCTTAAAGTATTACAAAAGGTACAAAATATCATTCGTGAAGAAATGGACAAATCAGCTGCCAATGAGGTATTAATGCCAAGCATTTTGCCGAGTGAATTTCTACAGGAAACTGGCCGCTGGGAAAAGTTCGGCTCAGAGCTGTTAAAAATCAATGACCGCCATGGTCGTGACTTTTACTATGGCCCTACGCATGAAGAGCCTATTGTTGATATTGCCAGAAAACAAATCAACAGCTACAAACAGCTGCCCTTAAACCTTTATCAGATCCAAACAAAATTTAGAGATGAAATAAGACCACGTTTTGGTGTGATGCGCGCTCGTGAATTCATTATGAAAGATGCCTATTCCTTTCACTTAGACGAGGAATGCTTAAATAAAACCTATAAGAAAATGTATCAAACTTATTGTAATATCCTAAACCGCATGGGACTTCAGTTTCGAGTCGTTGAAGCAGATGCCGGTGCTATTGGTGGCAGTATTACACATGAATTTCAGGTACTGGCACAATCAGGCGAGGATATCATCTGCTATAGCGATCAAAGCAATTATGCCGCAAACATTGAACTTGCCAGTTATTTGATCCCAAATTTAAATGCGCGCCCAAAGGGAGAAAAAACGCTTGAAAAAATATCAACGCCTGACATTAAAACAATCGATCAACTATGTCAAGAATTTGACTTGCCGGCAAAAAATACATTAAAAACCCTGGTAATTAAAGACAGTAAAGACAATTTTTTCGCACTTGTTTTACGAGGTGATCATAACTTAAATGAGATCAAAGTAGAAAAGCTGCCACAAATCACCCCACCATTTTATTTTGCTTCTGATGATGAAATCAAAGCAAAACTTAATACAGACCCAGGATCCCTTGGCCCAGTTAATTGTCCAATTCCTGTGATTGTTGATTATACTGCTGCCATGGCTTTTGATTTTGTCTGTGGAGCAAACCAGTCAGGGTTTCATTATTTTGGCGCTAATTGGGATCGTGATATCCCATCATTTGAAGTTGCTGATATTCGCAATGCTGTGATTGGTGACATCTCCCCTGATGGGCATGGCCAACTACAGCAAACAAGCGGAATTGAAGTAGGACATATATTCCAACTTGGCGATCACTATTCTAAAAAAATGAATGCCAATGTATTAGATGAGAATGGGAAAAAGAAGCCTCTTATCATGGGCTGCTATGGCTTTGGTGTTAGCCGTGTAATTGCAGCAAGCATTGAACAATCACATGATACATATGGTATTATCTGGCCACAGGAAATTGCGCCTTATGAGGTAGTTATTATCCCGATGAATATGCATAAATCAAAAAAAGTTGCCGAGGAAGCCGAAAGCATTTATGCACAACTAAAAGCTGCTGGCTTTGATGTATTATTAGATGATCGCAACGAAAGATCCGGTGTGATGTTTGCTGATGCTGATTTAATCGGCGCCCCACACCAAATCATTATCGGACAAAAAAGTCTTGATAAAGGCTCTATTGAGTATAAAAACCGAAGAAAACAG
>NZ_QLIT01000158.1 GCF_003574485.1 Facilibium subflavum | reverse complement strand
ATTTTGTGCGCTTCCCTTAACAATGTTGCTTGCATTAATAACGGCATTATTTTGACCTCTTGCCCAAGAGACCGGAGAGATTTTTGTTGCCAGTACGATATCCTGGCGTTGTTGTTTGTTGACAGATAGCCAGTTGCCAATAATCGTTTCGGTGGTGCCATAAGTCTTAGGTGTCGGTGGGATGGCATACATCTCAGCGGTATCCCAAAAATTAACACCATGTGCCAGGGCATAGTCCATTTGTTCATTCGCATCTTGCTGGTTATTCTGAACACCCCAAGTCATTGTTCCAAGGCAAATTCGACTGACTTTAAGCCCACTTGTACCAAGTGTGGTATATTGCATCATTGTTTGATTTTCCATATTGTTAGTTGAATTAGATTGTATGGTAAATTAAGGCTGGAACACAAGCATATCATCATTTGGCATGAGCGCAGTCTGCCGATTTATAATAGTGCTGAATATAAGTTTCAATGTCACAGCAATCACTTTGCTCAAGTGCCTTTTGTGCATTTATTGAATCTCTGGCTTGTTGATGAAGCTTGTGTTTAATTTCATTTGGAATCGAGTAATTAACAAGCAACTGATACGCTTTATTTGACTGTTCAATTGCCCATTTGTGATAATTTCCAGGTGTTACTTGCTGCAGGATCTTAGCTGATAAAGTCATCTGTAGGTTATCAAGTTTAACACGTTGTGCCAGCACAGCATCTTCATAAGCCTGGCCCATCTCTTTGGCAATTGGCTCAATTTGATTAAGTAATGTGTGGCCTGTATCAGCTAATGTACGCTTGGTTCCATCATGATCAGTAAGCTTGATGCCAGGCTTTCGTCCAGATTGGATTACTTTTGATAAATTAGCTTTATTTCTTATAATTGATTGTTTGCTATATTGTTTTGTTGGCAGATAAAGGCAAGTGACAAGCATCGCTTCAATAAAATGTGCAGTTTGTTCATCAATACCGACAAACGCATATGGGTTAATATCCATGATACGTATTTCAAGATAACGCACACCACGGTTTAAAAGCGCACAAGCCGGACGTTCTCCACGTTTGGCAATTTGCTTTGGTCGAATGCTGCTATAGTACTCATTTTCAATCTGTAAGATGCTGTCATTTAATTGCTGTCGTTTACGGTTGTGATCGTATAATCCAAGTTTTACAAAAGCATCATAAGGTGTGTTTGTGGCTTTGACCAAGTCATAGACATAGCTTTTTGTGTCCTTATAAGAGATAAAAAGTGACTTTTGTGCCGGGCTTTGATAACCAAGATCACTCATTCGAAGGCTTGTAGCATACTCAGCAAAATAAAATTGATCATCAAACTCGGTCAAATAATCAGGCTTTTCAATAACAGACGTTTTTGCACAAATCGGTGAGGCGCCAAAGAAAAAAGGTAAAAGCCACATAAAGTCAAAATAATGATTGATTACTGAAAAATAAAGCTGATCAGCAGTTTGATTTTTTTCGCGGCAAAGCATCTGAATTAAGTCTTGATCAAAAGAGAAATTATAATGAATCCCTGCAATAGACTGCATGATCTTATTGTAACGAATAGCTAAACCACGTCGGTAAATTTCCTTCATTTTTCCGGAGTTTGATGTTCCAAAATCTGCGATTTTCACATCGGATTCTTTTGTAACCAGTGGCATGCTGGTATTGAGTAGTAGCTCATTGTCAGGCATGTTCTGCGCGCAAAATGCAGAGATATTGGTAAGTTGATCATACACTT
The DNA here is from genome assembly GCF_003574485.1 of Facilibium subflavum. Lineage (GTDB taxonomy): Bacteria > Pseudomonadota > Gammaproteobacteria > Francisellales > Francisellaceae > Facilibium > Facilibium subflavum. Next base: position 3,437 of record NZ_QLIT01000158.1, on the reverse strand, counting down.
GTTTAATAGAGGAATAAGGTGGGGTAATAAGCTCAAGGAGGCTCTCAGCAAAATCAACTGTGATCGCTTCATTGGTCAGCTTTGCACCAAGTGCCCTTGGGTGAAAACTTTGTGCAATATGGCCATTTTTATCGATCCTTAGCGCTTCTCTTTCAATCCCGCGTAAGTGATTAAATGCATTAAGAGATTGTTTCATTGCGAACGTTTTTAATTTAAGTTATTGATGAGTGTAAGCCAAAAAAAAGGTTGTGACCAGTGAATTGTTAGCATCGTCACTTGTGGGGAATTTTAATCTTTAATGCCAAAAAAATCTTCATATTGCTTTAGTTTATCGTCGATTTGATAATAGTATATCCTGGGAATTCTATGCTAGAAAGTGCTCTTTAACGATGATATGGAGAATCAAGGTCAATAATAGGTCCTTTAGGGATAATTCCGGTTGGGTTAAGTTTTTTATGGCTGCCGTAATAGCCTTTTTTGATATGGGAAAAATTGACCGTTTCCGCAATTCCTGGGATTTGATAAAGGGCTTTTAAGTAATTGTACAGATTTGGGTACAAGGCAAGAAGCCTGATGTTACATTTAAAATGGCCGTGATAGACAGGATCAAATCGAACCAACGTTGTGAATAAACGCCAATCTGCCTCTGTGGGTGACTCTCCAACAAGATATTTTGAGTCTGACAAATGCTTCTCAAGCTCATCCAGTGTGTTAAACAGGTTAGTAACTGCTTCATCATAAGCTGATTGTGTTGTTGCAAATCCTGCTTTATAAACGCCATTGTTAACATTGTGATAGATTTTTTCATTAATGTTATCAATAGCATCACGCTTATCCTCTGGGTATAAGTCAAGTGTGCTATGCGTGATATGATTAAATGCGCTGTTGAAAATACGTAGAATATCAGCAGACTCATTATTAACAATGGTTTTATGTTTTTTATCCCATAATACTGGCACTGTAACACGCCCAGTATAATCAGGTTGTGCTATTGTATAGATTTGATATAAAAAAGATTTGTGATATAGCGGGTCCCCTTTTTGGCCAAATTCCCAGCCATTTTCAAGCAACAAAGGCTCAGTTATAGAGACGCTAATAATATCCTCGAGTTTTTTAAGCTTTCGTGCAATCAAAGCTCTATGTGCCCAAGGGCACGCATAGGAGATATACAAATGATAACGGTTCTTTTCGGCGGTAAATTTTCCTGTTTGGCCAATAGTGTGCTTGAAAGCGGATGCTTCTCTTTTAAATTTACCATCTTTACTTATGGTACCATTTTCATCCTTTTGCCACTGGCCATTGATTAGCATTCCCATGTGATTTCCTCGTTACAATATGTGTTGACTGCATTTTCCTCACCATTTAGTGTAATCATAAATGTGGCAAATGGAAAATGATTGTATTTTAATGATCGCTATGATAAAGTTTGTACTTATGAAGCGTTACGTAAGTGCGAAAAACTATCCATGGTACTGCAGAAAATATTGACAAATAAAGCCAAGGAAATCAAAGATTTATCTCCTATTAATCCAGATTCGCTAGAACCATCAGGCAATGATTTTTTATCAGCGATTAAAAACCACAAGCCTGCAATTATTGCCGAGCTTAAGGCACAATCACCTTCAGAAGGTGTCATTGATCGAGATTATGATCCAGCAAAGATTGCCACCGAGTATGCCAAAGGTGGCGCATGCGCCTTATCTGTCTTGACGGATAAAGTTTTTTTTAATGGCAGTTTTGAGGATATTCGTAAAGTTAAATCGGCTGTTGATCTTCCTGTTTTATGTAAAGAGTTTATTATTGACCCTTTACAGGTTTATCACGCAAGGGCTGCAGGTGCAGATGCCTGTTTGCTTATTGTTCGCTGTTTAGATGATGAAAAGTTAAAGCAGCTGCTTGATTGTGTTGAGTCATTTAACATGGCAGCATTGGTAGAAGTATTTGATGAGAAAGAGACACAGCGTGCATTAGCTGCTGGTGCCACATTAATCGGTGTGAATAATCGCAATTTAGACACACTTGAAATGGATATGGATAATATCAAGCGGTTACAGAAAATCGTGCCTGATACCGTTACCTTATTAAGTTTGTCTGGTGCGAAAAATGCACAAGACTTATATGATTATGGTACGCAATATGATGCTGTGCTTGCAGGGACGATGCTTATGAAAGCACAAGATAAAATAAAATGTTTACAGCAAGCGATTCATCATGGATTGAATACAGGTTGATCAATGATATCACGATAAAAAAAAGTGATGTTTAAACTTGGGTTTCCTGGTATGACTTCTTACAATGGATAGCAAGAAGCAGGTAATTCATTAAGACTCAGTCCCCTCTGGTCTTGCTGGATGCTTACAATCGCTCCCCTTTGTTAGTTTTATGGACAATATAAGCAAGGATACCTGCTTCTGATTTTGATGGTTTTTCCTCAATGGATTTTATCTTTCAAGAATTTGCATTTGTCTTTTTCACTTGTCGGCGTTTTTTAATGATTTCAATAATAGCAGGGGTAACAGAGACAACAATAATGGCGATGATAAGATAGCTGAAATTATCTTGCATAAAAGGGATGTTGCTAAAAAAGTAGCCAAAATAAGTGATAAGTCCAACCCAGATAAAAGCAGCAATAACGCTTAATAGAACAAATTTACGGTAAGGCATTTCACCCATACCAGCGGCAAAGGGGGTGAATGTGCGAATAATAGGCACAAAGCGTGCAATAATAATGGCTTTTGCGCCATATTTGTCAAAAAATTGATGTGTTTTGGTTAAGTGTGAGGTTTTCAGTATTTTTGCATCAGGTTTAAATAGCTTTTCACCAAATAAATGACCAATCCAGTAGTTGCAGTTATCACCTAAGATAGCAGCAAAGGCAAGGATAAATACCATTAGATGAACGTTTAAATTGGTTGTTGCTGTTACGATTCCCACGGCAAATAAGAGTGAATCCCCCGGTAAAAAAGGCATAATCACAAGGCCTGTCTCACAGAATATAATTAAAAAAAGAACAACATAAGTCCATAAACCAAAGGTATTTACTAACGAATTAATATGTACATTGAGGTTTAAGATCAGATCAATAAGGTAGTGTATCGTTTCCATGCATTTGGCTTTAAGCGTATAATATTGCAGGCATTATAACGATCTTATGCTAGTAAGGCTATCTTGCTAATAGCATTGGCAGGGTAAACGCATCTAAATTCTAGTATTTATCTGGCCTAATGCTGGAATATAGTGCATCTTATTAGTTATAGCAAACTAAGTATCAATTTAAATTATTATGGATAGTGTTTTCGTTGAATGTTTTAAGGAATTAAAAGACCCTCGTGTTGATAGGACAAAGAAGCATTTGCTACTGGATATTATTGCGATTGCTATTTGTGCAGTAATTTGTGGTGCAGAAGGCTGGGAAGAAATTGAAGACTTTGGAAAAC
>NZ_QLIT01000157.1 GCF_003574485.1 Facilibium subflavum | reverse complement strand
CAAACCTTCAATCCGCGTGCTTCGCTTGGGAACAAGTACAGGATCAAATTCACCTGAGCGATCACGAGGCACATCAATTTCCAATAGGCCATCTTCTGTTATTACGCTTTTTCGTGCCGTGCCGTTACGTGCATTAGCAGAATCGCTACGTTCATGCCTGTCATAACCAAGATGCGCCTTTAGTTCACCTTGTAAAGCACGTTCAACCAGACCTTTGGTTAATTGCTTCAATACGCCATCTGATTTAAATAGATTGGATAAATCAGCACCTGATTCGACAATGAGATCAAGCGCTTGATCTAATGCTTTGTTTTGTTCTTTGTTTTTCATCTTTCGTCCTTAGATTATACGTTTTAACCATTATAACCTATGAAAGAATTTACACAGTTATTTCAATACTCCCTTTCAAGGTGTTGTTGGGCTTGGTTTAGCACCGATCCTCTTACCACTTATTGTGGGTCAATATCAAAGTGCCTATGCAGCAGGGCTTGTTGTTGCTGCTTTTTATTTTGCGCAATTATTTGCCCCACTGATTGGTCAAATAACTGACAGGTTTCAGATGCACCGTTTTGTGTATCTTGCCGGTTATGTGTTAATTGGTTTTGGCGCCTTATTATTTCCATTTGTTAGCACGACGTTTCTGTGGATGCTAATGGCTTTTTTAATCGGCCTTGGCATTGCGGCAACCAATACGGTCAGTGGTATGTATATTGTGGAATTTCACGATAAAAGTCAGTGGGATGCACGAATGGGTTTTTTACAGACAACCTATGGTACAGGTCAGTTCGTGGGTCTTTTGTTGGCAGTTGCTTTGGTATTCTCACCAGCATCAGGGATGGTTATATGCGCAGTTTTAATGATCCCTGGCGTTTACTTTGGGATTAAGGGTTTACCAAAAATACAAAATAGATCAACGGTTTCAAAACCTATATTGGCCGGGTATTATCGCCACCATACACGTGCTTTAGCGTCTTTATTGACATATTGGCAGCGATTTAAATTTTCAAGTTTTAAAAAATTAGCATCACCTAGAGCCTATCCATTTGTTTTTCACATTATCGGCTGGTTTATGATTATGATGGGTAACTGGCTTATTTACAACCTATATCCATTGTTTATGCTGCATGTTTATGATGTGCATGCAAGCCTTTCCTCGCTTTATTATGGTATTGGGGCGGGTATTGGGATACTGGCTTATCCTTTGGCAGGTACAGTTGCTAAAAAGGTGGGTGAGATGCATGTACTATTAACAGGGTCTTTTATGTGTTTGGTGTCTTTATTAGGATTGACGCTGTTGGCATTAATGTCACAAACAGGAGTTGTTGTGCTGCTGGTTCCCATCTTTTTTATATTACTGCCAATTGCATGGTCACCTTTGATTGTCATTGGCCTGGCAATCTCTCCTAAATTAACGGACATGGCGCAAGGTGAGTCTTTAGGGCTTTTAAATGGGGCAACGGCATTGGCAAGTCTTATTAGTGCATTTGTTGCCGGTGTTATTGCGTCAAGTATCGGTTATTTCTGGATTGTTGTTTTAGCACTCATTTTTACTATTGGTGGTATTTTTATTCAGATGAAGCTTTATTTTGGCATGAAGACAAAACTCGCAAAAATAAGGGCTGAAAAATAAACTTTTACAACCTGTTTATAAAAGTGTGACTGGCCTTTTTAATATTATTCCCGTAAAGTGGTAATAAACTTTTAATGCGAGGAATATAATGCATAATTTACCACCCTGTCCGAAATGCCATTCAACGTATACTTATGAAGATGGTGCACTCTATATTTGCCCAGAATGCGCACATGAATGGGATAAAAATGATATTGCTTTAGGCGATGATGGTCAGCTTGTGCATGATGCTTATGGTAATGTATTGCAAGATGGTGATAGTGTTACCGTGATTAAAGACCTTAAAATAAAAGGAAGCTCAAGTGTTGTTAAGGTTGGCACCAAGGTGAAAAATATTCGTTTAGTCTCAGGAGACCATAACATCGACTGTAAGATTACTGGTGTTGGTGCAATGAAATTGAAATCAGAGTTTGTGAAAAAAGCTTAAGTTTGTGTGAAGCTCACTATACATTAAATCTAAAGTGAATAACATCGCCGTCTTGTACGGTGTATTCTTTACCTTCAAGGCGGGCTTTACCAGCTTCTTTTGCTCCTTTTTCACCTTGGTTGGTGATATAATCGTTAAAGCTTATTACCTCAGCGCGGATAAAGCCACGTTCAAAGTCGGTGTGGATTTTCCCAGCAGCTTGTGGAGCTGTTGCACCCACAGGGATTGTCCAGGCGCGAACCTCTTTAACACCTGCAGTAAAATAAGTCTGCAAGTTTAAGAGTTTATAACCGGCACGAATAACACGATTAAGGCCAGGTTCACTTAAACCGATATCAGCCAGGAACTCAATTTTCTCCTCATCATCTAATTCGGCAATTTCAGACTCAATCGCTGCACAAACAGGGACAACATCAGCATTGTCCTGCTGTGCAAATTGAACAACACGTTCTAAAAGAGGATTATTGTCAAACCCGTTTTCATCTACATTGGCGATGTAAAGCGTCGGTTTATTGGTTAAAAGTGGTGTTTGCTTTATCCAATGTTTTTGATCATCATTAAATGCAAAGCTTCTAGCAGGCTTTTCACTTTCCAAATGCGATTTAAGCGCTATGTACATGTCATGCTGCGCTTTGGCTTCTTTATTGCCGCTTTTGGCAATTTTCTGTAGTCGTAAAATGGCTTTATCAACAGATTCGATATCTGCTAATAAAAGCTCAGTATTAATGGTTTGAATGTCATCGATAGGGTCTATTTTTCCAGCAACGTGCATTATATCATCATTTTCAAAGCAGCGAATAACATGGGCAATGGCCTCAGTTTCCCGGATATTCGCCAAGAACTTATTGCCTAAACCTTCACCTTTTGACGCACCAGCAACAAGACCTGCAATATCAACAAATTCCATGGTCGCTGGAATCACTTTTTGTGGTTTAACAATATCGGTTAATTGTGCAAGCCTTGGATCTGGGACGCTTACAACACCAACATTTGGTTCAATCGTGCAAAATGAATAGTTCTCTGCCTGGATACCTGCTTTTGTCAACGCATTAAAAAGTGTTGATTTACCGACATTAGGCAAGCCAACAATACCACATTTAAAACCCATAATAATAATCCTTACACTTATTTTTTCTGGTGAAGCTTATTCATCACCATTTGATGGTTGCCCTGTATTATATCGTCTATATAAAAAATCGCACGATCTATGGCTTGATCAATCTCAATTTTATTTTCTAAAGACGGTTTGTTCAGTACATAGCTGACCACTTTGCTTTGATGGCCTGGATGCCCGATGCCAATACGAAGTCGATAAAAATCACGGCTACCTAGCTGTGCTTCAATATCACGTAACCCATTATGCCCGCCATGTCCACCTGATTTTTTTAACCGCAATTGACCGCAGGGTAAATCAAGCTCATCATGCGCAACAAGAATCTCTTGTGGTGTGATTTTATAAAAATTTGCAAGCCTTGCCACAGCAAGTCCACTTTTATTCATATAAGTATTTGGGTATAGCAAAAAGCACTTTTGCCCTTGATATATAAATTGGCCAACAAACCCATGAAACTTTGTTTGTAAATTCATGTCAATGGCTAATTCATCAGCAAGTTTATGCAAAAACCATTCACCGGCATTGTGGCGTGTACCTTCATATTCTTGGCCGATATTACCAAGACCTGCAATTAAGCGAATTTTTGACATCAGGTCGTATTTTTAAATTTTTATTTACAAAAATGCTGTTATACATGAATTTATGCTTTAGATCAATAAAGGGATTTGTTTATCTTCATTGCTCCCAACCCTGACATAAAGACCAATAAGTCTGATAGGGCGCTTATTAATTCTGTCATATAATGTTTTAAATAGCACGATAAATAAGTCTTGTGAATACTGTGTGCTTTGCCGTGTGATTGAGTATTTCTTAAATTGAAAATCGGTTAACTTGATGCCAATGCCATGTATTTTTGCTTGTTGTTGATTTGTGTTAATTCGCAAAATAAGCTTTTGATAAAGAACACTAATTTGTGCGATACAGGCATCGAATGCGGCTAAATCCTGAGGATAAGTTTGCTCAACAGCGATTGATTTAGGTAATCGTTTTGCCATAACTTCACGTTTATCCTGGCCGCGGCAATAATCATAAAGATCATGGCCAAATTTGCCAAATTGCTGTACCAAGGCCGTCTTGTCATATTGTTGTAATTGCCAGCAAAGCTCAATGCCCATGGATTTAAGCTTTTCTTGTGTGACCTTCCCGACACCAAACAGTTTCTTTACTGGTAAATCATGGATAAACGTTTGAATGTTTTGAGGAGGGATAGTATAAAGTCCATCGGGTTTATTGATGTCACTGGCAATTTTTGCTAAAAGCTTGTTAGGTGCGACACCGGCAGAAGCGGTGAGACCAGTTTGTGAGCGTATTTCTTGACGGATTTGCTGGGCAATTAAAGTAGCGCTGTTATCATGATCTTGTACATTGGAGACATCCAAGTACGCCTCATCCAATGATAGCGGTTCAACAAGTGGTGTAAATCGAAGAAATATATGTTTTATTTGTTGTGAAATGGCTTTATATTTTGGCATGTCAACAGGTAATAAAATGAGATTTGGGCATTTTTTTCGCGCCTGACTTGTCGGCATGGCGGAGTGGAGGCCATATCTTCTTGCAATATAATTACATGTGGCTAATACGCCCCGATTTTTATCACTTCCACCGATAGCAACAGGCTTGCCAACTAACGTTGGATTTTCCTTTTCTTCTACTTGTGCATAGAAGTAATCTAAATCTATATGGATAATTTTGCGCACATTACTTACATGCTGGTTTTAAGCATTGATATTATTGTATACTTGCTGTAAATGATTTTATAGTGATTTTTGTTTTGTAAGTGCTATTTTAAATTAGGTAAAGCCTGGTGGATTAAAGCAAATGTTTTATAAGATGGCTTTGTTATAAAGCTTTAAGAGAATAGCAGTAATTGCTTACTGCATGTAGAGATACTGTTAGATGGAATTAAACACGAACGAAATCAACATGAATTAATTTAGGTTTAAAAGGGTGACGTTGAAGTGCTTTGATTTTGACGCTTTCTGTTGTGCCTTCAATATCAATTGTGATTGTAGCATCATAAAAAGCTTTTTCTTGGCTTGCATGCAATACTTTGTCGTGATCTAGTGTGACTGATACCGCATCACTATTATTGCCATAGATGATAGCAGGGATTTTACCCGCTCTTCTAAGGCGGCGGCTCGCACCAGTACCTTTCTCTGATTTCTTTTGTGCTTGTAAGGTAAATTCTGTCATTTTTTTATCCTTTTCATTTTATTTTATTTATGATTAATCCCGTATCATTATGCGACCCTAATAATACCGGACAAGGGATTTTAGCAAAATAGAGACAAAAAGGGAATTTTTTTGCGTGAAATTTAACTATATTTCTGCGATCAGATTTATTTATAAATTAATCTCATTAAACATTAAGCTAATGGATTCTTCATTATTTGTACGACGGATTGCTTCAGATAACATAGGTGCCAATGATAGTGTTTTAATTTTTTTGCATTTGGCTGCTTCAGCATGAAGTGGAATAGAGTTCGTAACGACAAGCTCTTCCAAGACGGAAGTCTCAATATTATGGATAGCTTTGCCGGATAACACTGGATGCACGCAGTAAGCAGAGACTTTCTGGGCGCCATGTTCGATTAATGCATTGGCTGCTTTGCACAGTGTTCCTGCCGTATCCACGATATCATCTACGATTAAACAATGACGTCCTTTCACATCACCGATAATGTTCATGACTTCTGACTCATTAGCTTTCTGTCTGCGTTTGTCAATGATGGCAAGCTCAGTATTAAGCGCTTTAGCTAAAGCACGTGCACGAACAACGCCACCAACATCTGGTGATACAACCATTGGGTTTTTAAGGCGTTGGGAGCGAATATAGTCTAATAAGATTGGTGTGCCATAGACATTATCTAGCGGTATGTTAAAAAAACCTTGGATCTGTTCAGCGTGAATATCAACAGTAAGTAGTCGGTCAATTCCAACACCAGTAAGCATATCAGCGATCACACGTGCAGAGATTGGCACACGAGATGAGCGCACGCGTCTGTCTTGTCGTGCATAACCAAAGTAAGGCAATACAGCGGTGATTCTTCCAGCAGATGAGCGGCGAAGTGCGTCAGTTAAAAACATAAGCTCCATAATATGATTATTTGTTGGAGGGCAGGTTGATTGAACGATAAAAACGTCACGACCACGGACGTTATCAATAATTTCAATATGGCTTTCCCCATCACTAAAGCTTGAAACGGTTGCACGACCAACCTGTACACCAAGAAAATGAGAGATTTCTTCGGTTAAATCAGCGCTGGCATTACCACAAAAAAGCATCAGGTCAGACATGAATACATCCTAAAATAAGATCTTGCTTTGGCTTGCTACAAAATATAACGAATTTTGAAAAAAATTAAAGCGTTATTTGTGATTGTTTTCAATAAAAGTGCAAAAACTAATCAGGTTTTGGTTGATGGAGAAAAATATCGCATTATGAATCTGTTTTGTTATAATGCTTGATTAAATAATGCGCTGAGTGTTTTAAGGTGATTGATGCAGGTTACAGGATTTAGTTTTAGTATACGGTTAGTACACATGGTTTGTTTTGAGCTAATTGCCATTGTTTTGTTTGCGCCAATCACTGCAATTATTTTGAATAAAGCCGTATTTGAAATTGGCATATTGGGTTTAACCCTCTCACTGATGGCGATGCTTTGGAATTTTATTTATAACTATGGGTTTGACTATGTTGAAGGCAAGCTTGGTAGGGAGCGATTTAAGCGTACGGTCGTAATGCGAATTACACACGCTTTTTTATTTGAAGCAGGCCTTTTATTTGCCACTTTGCCGGTGGTTGCAGCTTGGCTTCATATGAGCTTATGGCATGCTTTTATTTTAGATATGGGGTTTGTTGTCTTCTTTTTGATCTATGCCTTTATTTATAACTGGGTATTTGATCGAATTTACCTTTGGGCGAACAAGATCCCTGTTTAATGAAGGTTGTTTTTAAGCGCTTGCTTTGTACGTAATACAAGAATAATTTCAAGTAGAACTAATAACGTAAATGCACCTATAGCTAACATTGAGTTAAGATTAGGGAAGTTGCCGTTTTTATAAATAAAGAAAATCTGATCTCCTGCAATGTCTATGCCAAAAATAGCGACAGGTAGGCTGATATAAAGAAATAACCTTGGGTAAATGGGTTTGATGAGTACAAGCAATGATAGGATGCCAAGCATGGCGCGTTGGACTTGACAGTAAGGGCATGAGTATATTTGTCCGCTGAGCTCTAAATACCATGTATAGATACAGGCGATTAATCCGATAAAAGCAAAAAGCCAGTAATATCTCACTAGTATATGATTAATCATTCTGTGCATCCATTAGTGCTTGCATATATAGATTATAGATGTGTTTTAACGGATTGTACGAATAATAGGTTATATTTCAGTGTAAAAAAGTTATTCCCATTTGCTATAGGTAACAGTTATATTTGCAGCAAATTATCCATGAATCTTGCAATCTTGGAAAGCATCGTTTAATGTGCGGTTAATTGAGCTATACTCAAACTGTTAGTGAAAACCTGAATTAATTTCATTCATGGCTGGGCTGGCAGGATTCGAACCTGCGCATGACGGGATCAAAACCCGTTGCCTTACCGCTTGGCGACAGCCCAGTGAGAAGTCTTAGCGCCTAGTGCTTTGCAGCATCAGCTCGCCTTGACAGGTGCAAAGTTTAATGTTTTTACTATCCAACTGTCAACTTCTTTTTTCAATTTTTTGCGATTTTGTTGAAGTCGGTCAAAATCTGGGCTTAAAAGGTAAAAACAGGCGCCGGTTCCTGTTAATCGAAGTGCTTCTTTGTCCGGCATATTTTCAAACAATGCAAAGATTTCTGGGTGTATAGATTGAATCACAGGTAAAAAGCCATTATCTAAAACTAAAGGATCATCAATACTTTCGCTATTCAATATAGGGTGGTTTTTATTTAACGCTGGATGTTGAAACAATAAGGCAGTTGAGGCATGAAAATTTGGTTTGATAATCAGGGCATATTGCTCTTTGTAAGGTTTATAGGTGAGTTTTTCACCAATACCTTCAGCCCAGGCTGCTTTTTGGAAAATAAAAATGGGTATATCAGCGCCAAGTTTTTGGCCAAGTGTAATTAGTTGTGCTTGATCTAGGTCACAGTGCCATAATTTATTTAATGCAATCAAGGTAGTTGCAGCATTTGCACTGCCTCCGCCAAGCCCTGCACCCATGGGGATTTTTTTATTAAGTATCACTTCAATCCCACAAGGTCTTTTAGCATAGGGTTTAATTAGTTGTGCAGCCTTAAAAATTAAATTATCTGTTAACTTGGTAATGATGATATTATTTTGAATGCTAAAGTTATCATCTTTGGTTGGCAGAAAAGTAAGCTGGTCTTTTAGATCGATAAATTGAAACCAGCTTTGTAGTAAATGATAACCATCTTGTCTTTGTCCAACAATATGTAAAAACAAGTTTATTTTTGCATAAGCAGGTAATGTTATGGCGTTGGTATTGTTATATTGAATGTCCATGCTTTAATAACGGCAGTTAATTTAAGTGTATTGTAACGTAGAATGATTTTTTGTGGCAGTGGATATTTGCGGGCAAACAAGGCATAATTTTTATATGTGATTTGCCAGCCTTGTTGATCGATACTTTGTGCAAGCCCGTATTGATTCAATTGTAATTGATAAGTAGCGGTAGGGTCATATAAGCCTCTAGCCCAATAATATAGGCCTTTAAGTGGAATTTGCCAGCCTAGTTCTTCTTGCATCAGGCTTTGTAAAGTTTTTGCATGCTTGGTATCACCATTGCTTTTTTTTATAACAACGCCTGAGTCATCACCACTGAAGGTTGTCGCACCAAGCCCTAAAGGACCATAAAGCTGCAGCCAGAACTTTGTATGATCCTGTTTCCATATAAAGTTTGCTGATTCTCCTTGTTGATCTATGATAACACCGATAACCCCAGAAGCCTGCCAGGACTGTAGGTCTTGCAGAGTTTGCTGATAGTCATGCCAAGCTTTCTGAGGCGCTTTAGAAGGGGTAAGTGGTTGTTTGGATACGATGGTGCTGCAGCCTGATAAGATGACTGCAAAGCCAAAAGTAAAAAGGCCTCTCCAGTTTAAATGCTTAATAGCCATATTGCTTTGCATCCTGTGCATGTTTGTTTTTGGTTTGAATGTAATTTTGTGCATTATTGATAATATGTGCTTTTTCCTGTTCGGTAATTTTGCGTGCGCATTTAGCTGGAGACCCTAGGTATAAATAGCCTGTTTCAAGTCTTTTTCCAGGTGGTACGACTGTCCCGGCACCAATAATAACATCATCTTCTACAACCACACCATCTAAAACAATAGCACCCATGCCAACTAAAACACGATTGCCAATATGACAGCCATGAATAATTGCGCCATGGCCAACAGTGACATCTTCACCAATAACAACATCATAGCCTTGTCCTGGCTGATCGAAAAACTCAGTGGTATGAATAACTGTATTATCCTGCACGTTGGAGTTTTTGCCAATGCTAATAGATAAAAGGTCTCCACGAATACTGACATTAGGCCAGATGGAGACATGCTCGCTTAAAACAACTTTCCCTGTAACCGTTGCCATTGAATCGACAAAAGCCGATTTTGCAATTTTCGGGTGTATTTCATTAAAGGTGCGTACTGGCATGGTAACCCGTTTATTTTATCTTTTTGCTGATAAAGGCAATATACCATAATATATCTATTTTCCAAAAGCGCGATAAGAGGTATATTGCGTATGAAATGATTTAAAACAGCATATTGTTTGGTGATTGCCAGGTGACTTGAAAAAGGGTATGATCGGCGCGTGGTTTTAAAGAAAGCCTGAGTGCATCCAGGTGCTTGAGGCTTAGCTTGCATAATTTATGTGAGACACCAAACCTATTGTGGGTTAATATAAAGGAGATAAGTTTAATATTATGATCGTTTTATCAGGTGATGTTGGGGGAACAAATACCCGTTTGCAAATTACTGAGCATCAAAATGCTACCGTTAAGGTTTTATTTACGAAGAAGTACCTTGCGGTTGAATTTAAGAGTCTATCAGATATTATTAATCAGTTTTTAAAAGAATCCCAATTTGATAAAAAGAGGGTTGAAGCAGCTTGTTTGGCTGTAGCAGGTCCTGTTAAAGATGGTGCTATTGAGTTTACAAATCTGCCTTGGGGGATTACGGAAACAGAGCTAGCTAAGGTGCTTACCTTACCAGCTGATAAAGTGAAACTAATCAATGATTTTGCTTCAATTGGTTATGGTTTATCCGCACTTGATAAGACGGATGTTGTCTGTTTGCAAAAAGCAGAAATTGATAAAACAGCACCGATTGCCATGGTTGGTGCAGGAACGGGCTTGGGTATGGGGCTTGTTACAAAACATAAAGCGCAAACTTTTGTTTACCCAAGTGAAGGAGGGCACCAAGATTTTGCGCCGGTTGATGAAGAGCAAATCGGGTTGTTTGAATTTTTAAAAAGACGATTACACAGGGTTTCAATCGAACGTATTTGCTGTGGCCCTGGTTTGGTTAATATCTATAAATATGTTGTGGCGAACCCACTTTATAATCAACCAGAGTCTCCAGAGCTTAAAAGGGATATACATAAAGGGCTTGACCCAGCTAAGCTTATCACGCATTATGCAATTGATAAAGGAGACCCAATGGCGCTTCGTGCCGTTGATATTTTCATCCGTGTTTATGGTGCTGTAGCTGGCAATATGGCTTTAGCAACGCTTCCTAAGCAAGGGCTTTATATCGTAGGGGGAATTGCGCCACAGTTGATTTCACAAATACAAGATGGCCGATTTATGAAAATGTTTCATGATAAGGGTCGAATGTCTGGGCTTATGCAGGAAATTCCTGTATATGTTGTCATGAATACAGATGTGGGGCTCAAAGGTGCCGCGGTGTATGCGACAATGTTGTGCAAAAAATAAACTTTGTGTTTCGGGCACATCTGTTATATGATAGCTATAGGCTATATGTAAACAGTAGTTATAGACGTTATTAATAAAAATCTAAGAAGGGTAAAATGCAAAAGACGAAAAAAGAGCCAATCGATTTAAAAAGTGTATTGGTTTTAACATTAACACCGATTGCAGCGGTAATTTTTATTCCTTACTATGCCATAACCTACGGTTTTTCAGCAGCGGACTGGTTTTGGTTTGGTTTTTTCATGATCGCCACCGGCCTATCTATTACGGCAGGTTATCACAGGCTTTGGTCACATCGTGCCTATAAAGCCAATGCCGTATTGAAAATATTTTTTATGCTTTTTGGTGCAGGTGCCTTGCAAAACAGTATTATTAAATGGTCTTCTGATCATCGTAAACATCATCGTTTTGTGGATGATAAAGAAATGGATCCTTATGCAGCGACCAAGGGCTTTTGGTATAGCCATTTTACCTGGATGTTAAGAAAGCTGCCGAAAAAAGTGTCAAGAGTTGAAAATGTGACAGATTTGCAAAAAGATAAAATCGTTGCCTTTCAAGATCGATACTATGTGCCATTGGCCATTTTTATGTGCGCTATTCTACCAATGCTTATTGGTGCTACGTATGGCAGTATAGGTGGGTGCTTACTATTGGCAGGTTTATTGAGATTAGTCTTAAATCACCATTTTACTTTTTTCATTAATTCATTGGCACACATTTGGGGTAAACGACGTTACTCAGATGAAAACACAGCAAGAGATAATCCCTTGTTATCATTGGTTACCTATGGTGAAGGTTACCATAATTTTCATCACAAATATGCAGGGGACTATCGTAATGGTGTCAAATGGTATGATTTTGATCCATCAAAGTGGTTGATTTTTTTAGCGTCAAAAATTGGTTGGGCTTATGATTTAAAATCTACACCAAAGCCTGTTATTGAAGCGGCAAGAGCAACGATGCAAATGAAAAACATCCAGGCACGGTTAGGCAAAAAGCGCCTTGATAATCGTTATATTGCTTCGGTGATGGAATTAGAAAAGCGCCTTGAGACACAGTATAAAGAATTATTTGATAGTATTAAGGCCTGGGCAAAAGCCAAACAAGCTTGTTTGGCGGCTAAAAAAGAGCGATGCAATACATTGCAATTAACGCAGCTCAAAACACATTATAAATCGCTAAAACAGCGCTTTAAAGCAGAGCGTCGTATATGGCGCGCGGTGAGCGAGTCTTCACTAAAACTTATAAAATCCAAAGCTGCTTAGAAATTATTTTTTATTAAACCCAATAACATAGACTTCACGTGATCGATCACGTGAAGCATCTGGTTTTCTGATAACAACTTTCGTGAATCTGTCTTTAACTGTCTGAACAAAGGAATCAAAGCCTGCACCTTGGAAAACTTTTGCTAAAAACCCTCCGCCTTTGGGTAAGGTATTGTCTGCAAAATCAAGGGCAAGTTCAACCAGATGCATGGATGTAGCTTGATCTGTTGTGCGATTCCCGCTCATATTGGGTGCCATATCAGAGATAATCCAGTTAATTTTTTGGCCTTCAGTCAAATGTAACAGCGCTTCATAAGGTTCATCCTCAGTGAAATCACCTTGAATGAACTCAACGCCAGGCAACGGATCCATTGGCAGGATATCAAGTGCAAATACGCGACCCTTTTCACCAACAAAATCGGTGAGAATTTGAGACCAGCCGCCAGGGGCAGCACCTAAGTCTACAATAATCATGCCAGGTTTGAATAGTTTGTCTTTTTCCTGAAGTTCAATGAGTTTATAGGCAGCACGTGAACGAAAGCCTTGCGCTTTTGATTTGGCAACGTAATGATCATGATGATGCTCATCCAGCCAACGTTGAGAGCTTTTTTTGTGCTTTGATTTTGACATAATAAAATAGGAAATATGGTTATTTTGGCATGTAGTATAACCATGAATACAGTTTGCTTCAAATGACTTAGATAATCATCGGTAAAATCACACAC
The DNA here is from genome assembly GCF_003574485.1 of Facilibium subflavum. Classification (GTDB taxonomy): domain Bacteria; phylum Pseudomonadota; class Gammaproteobacteria; order Francisellales; family Francisellaceae; genus Facilibium; species Facilibium subflavum. The sequence continues at coordinate 4,589 of NZ_QLIT01000157.1, read as the reverse complement.
CAATCTTGTTATCAAAAGCAATAATATGGTCACGACCTGTGAAATTAAATCCATGTTGTAAAGCAGCTTCAATAACAACGGGGTATTGTTGGATCATTTGTTCACGTGTTGCCCCTGCAGGCATAAGATAGACTTTATGTTTCGGAATATTAAGCGTTTGGATAAAAGCTTTAATTTCTATCAGAGTCTGTGCTTTACCATCAAAAACAGGCTTTATCTGGTAGTCTTTATGATAGTCAATCATGGCTTTTATCGCGGGAAGGTTCAAGCGATATTTATGGTGTTGGTCAATTATCTTTTGATCAACAGGCTTCCCCATGGGCGTTTTATCATTAAGCTTTGGTGTGGTGTTTTGAAATTTGGGTGATAAGCTAATTAAATCAATAGGTTGGTCTGTGGCTACAAAATGAGAACCTTCAGTTTCTAATGTTACAAAAAAATCACGCTTAGAGGCAACATGCATAATTTCATTGATAATCGCTGGATGCATTGTTGGAGAACCGCCTGTTAGCATAATTTCTTTAATCTTAGGGTGTTGATCAAATAAATAAATTAGATCAGCAAAAGAAAATTTGCCCTTTATTGCGTGAATGCTTGAATACCAGGTATCACACCAGCCACCATCATCTCCAAAGTAACATCGATGGGTACAACCGGTGGTGCGAACTGCAAAGCTTGGATGGCCGCGACGTGTCCCTTCTCCTTGCAAACAAGGGTAGGCCTCAATGATAGGTAAGATTCTTTGATAATCTGTGATCCGAGGTAGTGTGTTATTCATTCTTCCTGCTCAGCACAAGCCATATTCTTATTGTTTTCTAAAACATCAACTCGATATAGTTGTGCGCGCTGATTGCTGGCTTTTGATATCATAGGAGACAGTGTCTTTAAAACGAACTCAGCAATACCTTCACAGCTAAAAAAGGGGACGGTTCTTAATTGAATAATGCCATCTTGTGCTAATTGTTTAAATCGCTCTAATGCAGGATCATTTTCTGCTAAGACAACGGTATGATCAAACATGTAAGAAAACCATTGTTTTGTGGTCATACCATCTATCTGAAAGCTTTGGTCTTTCAACCAGCCAAAATCCCAGACCCAGTTATGTACATCAAGCGTTGTTGATTTAAAGTGGAGCTTAAATGCAATAGCATAACCATGTAAAAAGCGACAGTGCGAATCTGTTGCATTCCATTGGCGAAAACACGTAGAAAAGCCATCTAAATATTTCTCAACACGATAAATCATTGCTTATTTTTATTTTTGCACACACGGTTTGTCATCATATGGTTAGCACTATAGGTGAATTTGTGTACTGTTGCAATAGATTTTTAGTTTGCTTTATTTTAGACCAATAAATTTTTAAATTAAAAAATGCAATATTTATTGACAATATATTTTCAGATTATATCATTAAGTTAACTTTTAGGTTGAAAGACGCTCGGAAATATTTTGTGATGACTATTTAAAGCCGTCTTGTATTTATCAACGGTATGGCCTTACTTCAATATAATAGGATAAAAATGCGCATTTACTGGTTTTTGCTGATTTTAATATTAGCGGGTTTTGCTACTGTTTTTGTTTTTAATATAAATCAGTCAATACCATCAAAATGTTTAATAAAATCTGCCAGGCAAGGCATTAATATACAACAAACCTATGTTTATCAAAAAGAGCATGCTAATACAGCGTTAAATGATAAGTCTTTTGGTGTTGATCGCAATTATCCTGCGATCACAAGTAAAACATAATATTTAAGAGCATGGGCATGCAAGGTGTTGGGTATTTATAATCAGTTAAGTTTGCCTTTGTAAGGGGTTTTTTTTATAATGTGGCTATTTGCAACCAAGACGAAGGAAGTTTAATTATGTCACAAAAGCGCTATGCTGTATTATCTTTATCTGGTGGGATGGACTCAACCTCTTTATTATTAAGATTACTGGCCAATGATTATCATGTTACAGCGATTTCATTTGATTATGGGCAAAAACATAAAATTGAATTACAAAAGGCTGCACAAGTTGTAAAGCTTTTACAAGAAAAAGGCCTGGCGGTAACGCATCAACAAATCGAGATAAATGGTTTGTCTGAGCTATTACATTCAGCGCTTATCAGTGGCGGTGAAAATGTACCAGAAGGGCATTATCATGAAGATAACATGCGTTTGACGGTGGTTCCCAATCGCAATAAAATTTTCAGCTCCATTATACAAGCTTCTGCTTTATCGATTGCTCAGGCCAAAAAAACCTCGGCTATTATCGCCATGGGTGTGCATGGTGGTGATCATCAGGTTTATCCAGATTGTCGTCAAGAATTTCGTGATAAGGATTATGCTGCATTTTTAGCCGGTAATTGGGATGCTGAGGATGTGACCTATTATCTTCCTTATATTACGGTTGATAAGGCAAGTGTTTTACAAGATGGCTTAAATGCCTGTAAAGAACTTGGTCTTGAGTTTAATAAGGTTTATCAGCATACGTTTACCTCTTATATTCCTGTTGAACATGATGGCGTGGTTTATAGTGATTATAAATCAGCATCATCAATTGGTCGTATTGAAGCCTTTTTAACGATTGGTCAAGTCGATCCTATTGCTTATGCTGATGAAAATGGCCCTGTAGACTGGGATACGGTTAAAGCACATGCGCAATCTGTAATTGAGGAATATCAGGCAGAAGCTGATGTCGATTGATTGTCAATTACATTTATCAAAAATGAAAACATCGCTTGATGATACACATCAAGCGCAATATTATCTTGCTCGGGATCAGGGTGATCCTATCTATATGAATGACTGCATTGGCAAGTCTATCGAGATTACTTTTTTGAATGAAATTCACTGTGTTGCCTGTGGTCGTAAGACAAATAAAAGCTTTAATCAAGGTTATTGCTTTGTTTGCTTTCGAACCTTAGCAGAGTGTGATAGCTGTATTATTAAACCTGAGCTATGCCATTATTATGAAGGTACTTGTCGCATGCCTGAATGGGGGCAGGCACACTGCCTTCAGCCACATTTTGTCTATCTGGCAAATACCGGTGGGGTTAAAGTTGGCATTACCCGGCTTAAGAACACACCAATGCGCTGGATCGACCAAGGTGCGACACAGGCTTTGCCTATATTAAAAGTTAATCAGCGATTGATTTCGGGTGTTATTGAGGTTGAATTTAAAAAATATGTTGCGGATAGAACCCATTGGCAAACGATGTTAAAAAAGCAGCCTGATGAAGTTGATCTTTTTTATTACAAGGGGAAGTTATTACATCACGAAGCGGATTTTCTAACACAGATCCAGCAAAAATATGGTGCAGAATCTATCACATTTCTTGAGTCTCAAGAGCTCAAGATTCATTACCCAGTGATTGAATATCCAACAAAAGTAAAATCATTTAATCTGGATAAGTTACCAACGGTATCTGGTTGTCTTATGGGTATTAAAGGTCAATATTTAATCTTAGATACTGGTGTTATTAACCTTCGTAAGTTTGGTGGCTATTTTTGTCGATTTCAGGCCAAATAACAATTGACATCAGCGGATTTTTCGCTAGAATGAACCCAACTTCTTCGCCGGGGTGGTGAAATCGGTAGACGCGCCGGATTCAAAATCCGGTATCCGAAAGGATGTGAGAGTTCGAGTCTCTCTCCCGGCACCAAAATATCATTTTTCTTAATCAGATATTTTCTTATGCGATAGCATGTGGTTTATGTCAGTACAACCCTGTTGCGGGCATACATGGTTTTAGGCATATAGCAAGCACACGTCTGCACGAAATGGCTGCACAATACAAGTGGAGCAGTGATATTATTGAAAAGCAACTTGCACATGTTGAGGGTAACTCTGTAAAAGCAGCATATAACCATGCTGAGTATCTAGAAGAACGTATAAGAATGATGCAAATTTGGGCTGACTATCTGGATGATCTTAAGCAAAAGGCTATCAATTTACTGTAGAACCAGTTAATCATATTAACAACGTTGATATTTCCGATTTATTTGTTATCATATAAGATAACAAAACATTGTGAGAAAGCCAATGACTTGGCGTGTGGAATTTTACTCAGGAATTGAAAAAGAAGTTTAAAAACTTCCAGCTAAACTACAAGCGAAAATGCTTAGGTTATTTGAGCTTGTTGAAGCACATGGCGCGAATTTAGGTGAACCACACACCAAAGCTTTAAATGATGGTTTGTTTGAGTTAAGAGCTAAAGCTCTTGAAGGAATTGCAAGAAGTATTTATTGCTATGTGGAAGGTAAAAAGATAATAGTCTTGCATGTTTTTGTGAAAAAACACAAAAGATACCTAAAAAAGAGCTTGATATCGCAATAAAGCGAATGCAGGAGGTTAAAAATGAGTGCGCCAAGCAAAGCTAAGGCAATCAAGCTGGACAATCCAGCCCAGAAAAAGGCTAGCCACCAGTCTGGAACCGAACTACACATAATGCAAGGTAACGAACATTATGAAGCTGTAGTAAGGGCGGTCTATCAGCCACAACGCGAGTGAAGGTATTGAGCCCCGTAATATACCATCGTCGCACCTGATCAAGGTTTTCATATGCCTGAAATCAGCACTACGCAATACGTAAAGGCGAGTATG
>NZ_QLIT01000156.1 GCF_003574485.1 Facilibium subflavum | reverse complement strand
GGAAAAAGAAGAAGGAAAAAAAAAAAGAAAAAGAAAAAAAAAGAAGAAAAGGAGAAAAAAAAGAAGATGAAAAAAAGGAAAAAGAAGAAAAGGAAGGAAAAAAAAAAAAAAAAAAAGAGGAAGAACAAAAAAAAAAATAGGCGAAAAAAGGAAAAGAAGAATAGAGAAATAGGTAAAGTAAAGAGAGATAAAAAAAAGAAATAAAGAGTGAGAAGGCGAAAAAAAAAAGGAAAGGAAAAAAAAAAAGAAAAAAATAGGAAAGAAAAAATAGAAAGAGAAAAGAAAGGAAGAAAAGAAGAAAGAAAAAGAGAAAAGGGGAGAAGGAGAAAGAGAAAAAAAAAAAAAAAAAAAAGAAAAAAAAAAAAAAAAAAAAGAAAAGAGGGAAAGGGAAAGAAAAGAAGAAGAAGAAAGAAGAAAAGAAAAAAAAGAAGAAGAAGAGAAGAAAGGAGAAAAAAAAAAAGAGAAATAAAAAGAAAAAGAGGAGAAAGGGAGAAAGAAGAGGAGAAAAAAAAGAAAGAAGAGAGAAAAGAAAAGAAAGAGATAAAAAAGAGAAAGAGAAAAAGGAAAGAAAGAAGCAGAATGAGGGGATGAAAAAAAAAAGAGAAGAAAGATAAAAGAAAAAAGAAGGTGGAAGAAAAAAGAAAAAGAAAAAAGGAA
>NZ_QLIT01000155.1 GCF_003574485.1 Facilibium subflavum | reverse complement strand
TTCAACCCTTGATTCGCATTAAACGTCTACAAGTATGCTTGGGATATATGGAGGCAAAATCTTCGCTCGATAATCCAGGATTTTTATATCCCTATAAAATAGTTTAGGGGTGAAACTAAAGTGCAAATACCAGTTATTATAAAACTCGTATTGATGAGCACCATGATGAACACCACCTACAGGATATCTACGATACAATTGATATGAGGCCTGTAATGATGAGGCCTGTAATGATGGAGAAACCATATGACCTCTTACAGCCTTAGGTTCTTTCATACGCCATCCTAAAAACTTATAATCAGCTACATACCCCCCTATAATATGATTTGCAATACCAGTTGTGAAAAAGTCACGTTGTGCTCGGAAATCAAGGTTACCCACATAATCTTCAGTATTCTCGAGAAACCTATTGATAAACCTAGGTGCAGCCACCCTGATGTAGCTAGAAGTTATTCTGGTTCTTCTGATTTTTATAATTGAATAAAGATCGTTTACAAAATTGAAAAACATCGGAAATGTCGATAACAATGATAAAGCCATAACACCGAAAAATAATTCTGGGTTATCAGAACCGGTAGCAATAAATAAAGTCTCTAAAGTTACTCCAAGCATATCCCAACCTAGCCTTAAAATTGTAGAAGTGCGTTCGGATAAAAAGATACCAAGATCATACATACGGATAAAGCTAACAGCTTGATTTGTTAACGTAACTGCATCGAAAAAAAGCGTTATTATAGAAAGTCCGAGTCCTACCATAGCATATGTCATGTAGTCTTTGTACTCTATACTTGCGGAAGAAATATTCGTCGTATAAGGTGCTTCTCTTGTTGTATTCATGGCATCCAAGCCTAAAGGGTCAACAAAATTCACAGGGTCTGAGTTAGCATACTGATAACGGTTGGTCATCATTTTGCTGAACGGGTCTTTTTGAATAAACTGGTTATTCTTATTATCAAAATAGCGGTGGCGTAAATAAATTAAACCGGAATTTTTATCATGATACTCCCCGTATTTCTCAAAACTATCGTCTTGTAATATCGTTTCAATATTGCCTTGTTGTGCTTCAAAGGTCGCTATTTTATCTAGACTTTGTCTAGATTTTCCTTGCTCTAAAAAGCCTGCAACATCACGAAGTCCACTTAAAGCGATACTCATAGTTTGCTCATGTGGTACAGATTGAGATTCTATTGATTTTACCCGCATCAGGAGTTGATCTGCGTTATAATTGTAACTTATAAAATTATCGTGATCATGCTTTGCAAGTAGCTTTGGAATTGAGCTATCATCGTAATAGAAATAAGTACTATGCTCATGATTTGTCTGTTTCCAAAGTAGATCACTACCGGGAAGATAAGAAAAGTTAGTGAGTTTTCCATTATCATCAATTTGTATTAATCTATTACTCTGATCATATCTGTAAACTATACCATCACTGCTTGAGATTCGATTTCCTCGGCTATCATAGGTAAAGTTTGTAACTACGCTATCTAATGATGACTGCATTAACTGGTTATCACTATTGTACTTGCCAGTCCAGGTTTCATTTTGGCATTTACCAGCTATACAATGAGTGTCAAGTGAACGCAGATTATTATTAATATCCCATGAATAATTACGATAATATTGGCTTTTTTGACCACGATAAGTTTCTATTTGTAATTGATCCTTCGTGTTATATTTATATTCAAGTATAAAGTTAGAATCAAAGTTTGAACTATTTACTGCATTAAAAGGACTCTGAGAAATGACTGATTGGAGTTTGTTTTTATCGTTGTATATATATTTATAACGTAATATTTCATTTGCAGGGGCCTTAAATTGATTGTCAGTATAGTAAATACTGCTAACCAATCCATTTTGATTATAGCTGATTTGTTTTTGAACCCCATTGCTATAATAATATGTAAGTGCTTTTCCATAACTTGGACTATAAGGGTCTTTCTCATAATCAATACTTACCGACATTTGATCATTTGGCTTATCAAGAGAAAAGACTGTTGATTTAGCCACTTTTGCTGGAAAATATCTATCGTATTCATAGGTTTGAACATTATCCAGCACACCCTTTACCATAATGATTCTCTGAGCAGCATCATAAGCATAAGATATTGCAGAGCCATCAGGATAAACTTTTTTCTCTAGCAAACCATCTTTTGTATATAAGTATCGAACATATTTATCTGGAGTTGTGCTGTTATTTAAGAATGTTTTTTGCTCAGTAATTTGTCCGGCATCATTATACGCTGTTACCTCTTCCACTAGTTGTGATTCATTCTCTTTGCTTCCAACTTCGCGATGCTTAACACTAATGAAGTTATCACCATAAAACACGGTAAAGTCAACACCACTTTCATTGGTATAACCAGTCAAGCTGCCACTCTCATCAAAGTGGTAGATTTTGCAATGTCCCTGGTTGTCGCAGGATTTCTCGACTTTTCCTTGTGCGTTGTAATAGTAAGTTTGTGAACTAAAGTCTCGATTTAAGTCTAGCTTTTGCAGATTGCCATGTTTATCTCGTAGCAAATTAACCTCAATTTTATTTATTGAGTCATTTGATTCAACAGAGTGATTACTTGCGTTGTTTTCACTAACTGTCATACTTACCTTTTGACCCTGTGCATTATATTGATAACTGTATGTCTTAGTATCGTAAACTAAAGAGTCCCCTTTTCGGGTTGAAGGTATGTTATCCTGTTGCTTTATAGTTTTAGATAAAATATGATTATTCAGACCATATTTTATCTCCTGGTGCTTTTCATAATTAACACTTAGAAAAATATCATCAAGCATATGAGTATAGCCTGACATATTGATAAACTTAGTTAGTTCATAATCATCTTGCCTAATGACATTACCATCGCCTGCATAAGTAAAATATTGTACATATATCTTATCCTTTGGCATAATGTCTTCTATACGATGTGATTTTGTTTTGTAATCTCTACGTTGGATGACTTTACCTTCACCATCATAATACTCAGACCACAGCAGTGCGTTATTTAGGTATACTGTCTGAGAGTTCTTCAATAGGTTATATTCATGAGTATAAGTATTTCCGTTAGGGTCAATTTGTTTTACCAGTCGATTTAATTCATCATAAGAATAATTGATCTCTCTACCTAAATCATCAACTTGTTTGGTTATATTTCCATAGGTATCATACTTTTGTAACGCAATAATATGCTCACCATCAATGGTTACCGTGTTTTCTAGATCAGACCTAAGATTATCTGTCCTTGCAATTTCATGCCCTATCTCATCCCTATAAATTGTTTCAGCATATCCATTATCAGAAACAGTTGTTATCGCGTTTAACCAAGGATATCCAAATTTGTTAAACGCTTTATAATAATAGATATCTTTTAGTTTATGTTGATTTAGGTAAATTTGACTAAGTTGATTAAACTGATCGTAATAAAAGTCAATTTTGATTGGGCGTTTATTTGAATTTTTGACCATTTGAATCGGTTTTTTGGTGTAGGTGTCAAAAATAATTTCATCGCCATTTTCACCTTGAATCATAACTTGATGACGTGACTTATCAAAATTAATCACAGAGCGCTTTTTATTATTAATTAAGCTATTTTCTTTGTTTCCTAGCAATTTGGTTAGCACATCGCTTGCATTTCCTGTGTAAGTTCTCCTGGTTTTCAAGTCTTGCTTATTGGGCATGTAGTCAACAGCAATTTTATAGTCGGCCAGAGAAGCATTAAGCGGTTTTCTCGTATCACTTTGACTTATGTCCTTGGATAAACCAACAAGATGGTACTCATTTCCTTGTGTTTGTTCAAACCGCATTAAACCATTATCTTGGCTATTTATCGTCATTTGCAGTGGTCGAGTCCCGCTTGCTATTTTCTCAATATACGTTACCTGTGCGTCACTACTGGTTTCTGTAACATGACGTAATAGTGTTGTTCTCATCTTCTGTTTTTTTAGGTTTTCCAGGTCGTTTTTATATTGATAAACATCCTTATATAACGTAAATTCTTGTTTTGATCTTTCGTCAATTATTGTTTCTTTAGATAAAAATGGGTCTACGTGTTTTCCTTCTGATAGAATATATTTTTCACTGCTGGAATTACTTCTTGTTCCTGATTGTTCGATAATGCTATCTAAATATACATCTCCGCCTAACGCATGATAATTATAGCTAATCTTTTGGTCTGCTGCTAAATTATCATGAAAAATACCAATGGTCATCTCTCCTGTTTGATTAACTATGCCTTTATAGATGGTGTTAGGGTTTTGAGCTGAGATAATCTGCTGACTTAGCAATGTCCTTGGCGTATATTCTGGTGATCCGAATAGAAGCCTATCTGCAAGTGTAACCTCAAGCCGTTCAGGGTAGTAAATTTGGCGCTGAATGGCTTTATCTCCAACCTGAATCTCTGCTGATGGGTAAGCGATGTTATAAAAGTAGTTTGTAAAATATGGGGTAAAATGACTGTAGTGTCGATAATTATCCCCCATATTCAATGGCTTTAACACATAAGCATCATCCTTCCATGTGTTTGAGGGTACGCCAAGCACATAACTTGGGACAAAAGGGGCGTTAAAAACACCGGTATTATATTTATAAGTGGTTATAAGTGGTTCTTGAGTT
>NZ_QLIT01000154.1 GCF_003574485.1 Facilibium subflavum | reverse complement strand
TTCAAATATCTCATCAACAATCGGTTGTACTTTTTGGCCCAATTGCATTAACCAGCGACACATGCTGTTTCTTGGGATTGAAATATCCAGGCCCCGCCAGATTGACTCCTGGCGATATAAGGGTAAGTGATTAATGGCACTAAGTTAAGCCGCATTTTTGTATAAACCTCGAGCTTTTTTTAGTGGGGGATATGCCTTTGTTCTGCGTTTTCTGCACCGAGGCTCTTTGCGTCCTGGCCTATTGTTGACCTGTTTATGGATAATCATTTTAAGGGAAGCGCACAAAATAACTTCCCGACCCCAAGTTAAACATTAGTCACCAAAACCGCAACAATAAAATCAATTACCCGCTTAAGAAAATAAACTTTTTTGCTGTCAGAACTTTACAGACCAGATGTGGCCGTTATTCTTATGCTTTGGCGTAATGATAATAATTTGAATGACAATGGACTACATGAAGTATATCTCAGTAGAAGACAACATGAAAAAGTGACCTACCCCTAGAAAATGGGACACAGAATCCCGCAGGCTAGGAGGAATAAATGAGCTATACAAGATACAGTGCGGATTTTAAAAAAGAAGCTGTTAAATATGCCCTGGAATCAGACTTAACAAGTAAAGAAATTGCAGCAAATTTAGGTGTAAAATATAAAACACTGATGAGCTGGATAAGTGCGAGTATGAAAAAGCCAACGACCCAAGCAAAACCTGTTGATTATAAGTCAAGTTACCAAGAAATGTCGGCAAAGTATGCTGAATTACAGAAAGAATTAAAGCAGACAAAGATGGAGCGCGACATATTAAAAAAGGCGGCGGCGTACTTTGCCAGCCAAAATATGTAAAGTACGCGCATATACAAAGTAACAGTGATAAATATCCAGTAGGCATACTTTGTAAAGCCATGGGTGTTAGTAAGTCAGCATATTACAGGTGGGTACGAACTCCAATAAGCAAGCGTGACCTTATTCATTTTGAATTAGATGAAGAGATCTATGGTGTATTTATAGCGCATCAGGGCAGGTATGGTGCTCGCCGTATTTATGAAGACTTGAAAGACAGGGGGTTTAAGGTAACAGAATCAAAGATATCAGAGCGAATGAAGCTAATGGGTCTGATTTCCAAGCAAGCCAAACGTTTTATAAAGACGACAGACGCACAGCATAATCAATATGTAAGAAGTAACCTGCTACAACAAGACTTTACTGCAAGTAAAGCAAATGAAAAGTGGGTAACGGACATTAGCTATGTTCCTACTGATGAAGGCTGGATGTATTTATGTGTGATAATTGATTTATTCTCTCGAATGGTTGTTGGCTGGTCTATGGCAGATCATATGCGTGCTGAACTTTCTGTTAATGCTTTAGTCATGGCAACATTTAACAGAAAGATGCCTAAGGATGTCATTGTGCATTCAGATAAGGGATCGCAGTATGCTTGTAAAACATTCCAAGAAGAAATTGAGAAGCGCAAGCTAATCTCCAGCATGAGTGGTAAGGGCTGCTGTTATGATAATGCTGCATGCGAAAGTTTCTTTGGCACATTAAAGGTTGAGCTTTGTGATGATGAGCGTTACAAAACGATCGAACAAGCTAAGTCCTCAGTATTTGAGTATATTGAGTCCTATTATAACCGGAAAAGGAGGCATTCAACGATAAATTACATGACCCCAAAGCAATTTGAAGATACAATGAAATTCAACAAGAAAAAGAGCCCATCCATCTAACT
>NZ_QLIT01000153.1 GCF_003574485.1 Facilibium subflavum | reverse complement strand
TCAGTTCATCTACCCGCTACGGACTCAGACCCCGGCACCTCCACGCATACTCGCCTTTACGTATTGCGTAGTGCTGATTTCAGGCAAATGAAAACCTTGATCAGGTGCGACGATGATATATTACGGGGCTCAATACCTTCACTTGCGTTGTGGCTGATAGACCGCCCTTACTACAGCTTCATAATGTTCGTTACCTTGCATTATGTGTAGTTCGGTTCCAGACTGGTGGCTAGCCTTTTTCTGGGCTGGATTGTCCAGCTTGATTGCCTTAGCTTTGCTTGGCGCACTCATTAAATTATTCTCCATATTTAGATGATTTTCCTTTTATTTTTACCTCAACAAAAAGGCAAAAATCATAATGACTGAGTATTTCTATGAAGTCCATACAGATCACAAAATTATTTTTTAATCTTCTTCAAAAACCACAAATAATCATTATTATTAGTTAAATTAATCACTATTTTTAATCGATTGATTGCCGATCATGAAGTAAAGCAATCCCTTGAAAAAAGCATAAGAACGTGTACACTGTGTGGCCATCTCAATGATATAGATGAAACATAATTCTTATGCTATTAATCTACTTACAACGCTTTTTAATGCCAAATCAAGATGGCAAATACATCACGGATTTTTTATCAGGACTCACCGTTGCTTTAGCACTTGTGCCTGAAGCCGTGGCTTTTGCCCTTGTTGCTGGTGTTAACCCTACAGTTGGTTTATACGCTGCCTTTTTTATGTGCTTTATCACTGCTGTATTTGGTGGACGCCCTGGAATGATCTCAGGGGCAACTGGCTCCATGGCTGTTGTGCTGGTTTCTATTATGCTACTGTTCCCGAACGACCCGCTAACTGGCATGCAGTATTTATTCGCGACCATTATCTTAACCGGTATTATTCAAATTATTGTTGGCGTACTTGGATTTGGAAAATTCATCCGCATGATGCCAAAATCAGTCATGGTTGGCTTTGTGAATGGCTTAGCCATCGTTATTTTCCTCTCGCAACTGCAGCAATTTAAATACATACCAACAGGACTTGACCATAAAGTATGGCTGCACGGGATTGATTTATATACCATGATTGGACTGGTTATTCTTGCGATGCTTATCACCCATTATTTACCCAAATTTACAAAAGCAATTCCTTCTGCATTAACAGCGATTATTGTTGTCACCTTAATTGCGCTATTTATTCCTTTACCGGCAAAACATATTTTAAATGTGGGTGACATGATTGGGCCTGCCAAAGATGCCGTTCATCATGTTTTTAGTGTACCACATATCCCATTTAGCTGGCATTCTATTACTATCATCGTACCTTATGCATTTATTTTAGCTGTCATTGGTTTATCTGAGTCATTGATGACACTGTCTTTAATTGATGAGCGCACACAAACCCGTGGCCGTGGTAATAAGGAATGCATTGCCCAAGGCGTTGGAAACGTTATCTCAGGCTTTTTCAAGAGCATGGGCGGATGTGCGATGATTGGCCAAAGTATGATTAATATTACCTCAGGCGGCAGAGGGCGTTTATCAGGAATCACCGCAGCAATCTTCCTATTACTTTTTATCGTTGTGGCCATGCCGCTAATTAAGCTTATTCCATTAGCTGCACTTGTCGGTGTAATGTTTATGGTAGTAATTGAAACCTTTGAATGGGCAAGCTTTAAGTTTATTCGTAAAATCCCGCTGCATGATGCATTTATTATCATCGTTGTCACGGTTGTCACCGTGTTGGCTGATCTTGCTGTTGCCGTGATTACAGGTATTATTCTGGCCTCACTGCAGTTTGCCTGGCAAACAGCAAAAAATATCTATACCGAAACGTATATCAAAGCGGATGGCAGTAAAGAATACATGCTACATGGCCCTTTATTTTTTAGCTCAAGCACGCGCTTTAAATCACTTTTTTCACCTGAAAAAGACCCCAAAGAAGTAATCATTGATTTTAAATATTCACGTGTCGCTGATCACTCTGCAATCGATGCCATACAATATGTGGCTGATCGCTATAATAAATTTGGTAAAAACCTGCACCTTCGACATTTAAGCCCTGAATGTAAAGCACTTTTAGGTAAGGCTGGTAATCTCGTTGAAGTCAATGTTTTAGAAGATCCAGACTACCATATTGCCAGCGATAAACTTGGTTAATATATCCATCATAAATCATTCTGCGATATTCGATGCCAGAAGTTTGTGATGGGTATGGTTAAATTATGATTATTTAATAACTGCACCAAGTTTTGTTATCAATACTTGGTAAATGATCTTTTGGACCTGTCTTGTTGGATGTACGCGATCCCAGAATAAATAGTTTTGCGGATTTGAACACAACTTTCCTTGTTCTTTGACCAACAGTGCGGCTTTAATGTCTGCCGTTCTTGGTAAGGTAGTATTATAGGCCTGCTGATTTTCCATTGTATAACCACCCTGCCAACAAGAATTGTTAACATCGTGAATATTCAAATGATAATCTTTATTAAACAGTTCTGTGTTTTCCAACATTTGCTTAAAAAGTGGCGTAATATCAATAAAAATAAAGGTTTTTCCTTTATATTTTGATTTTAACTCAGCTACCATTTGCTTTAATTTCTGATTATGCAACTGCGATAATGCTTTGGTTATCTTAGTATTATGCAAATCATCGACACTCTCTGGCACTTTAGAGAGATCAGGCAGGCCAATGAAAACAAACTTCGATACACCCTTATCAAGCAATTTGATCGTGTTAGCCTTAATGGAAGCAACTACATGGTCAGTCAAGTATTCAATCGATTGCTTTGATAAATTAGCAGGTTCAGTCAAATAATCATTGGCACCAATCCAGATAATTGCAGGGAAACGGCTGAAGTCTTGCCAGTTTTTAAGCTTTGCATTCGTGAAGAACATATTTACCTCTTCATCCAGACTATAAGGCAAATGTTCCAAATCCGGATTTAACACCGCTGTCGCGCCACCAATAGCATAATTACTTAGACTGATACCATCCTGTTTGAGTGCGTTTTTTAGTCGCCATGACCATACATCACCATTGGAAAACATTCCATTATAATAGTGCTTGTCATCTGGGATAATACCTTGTGTATATTCAAATAAAGTTCCCTTATCTGAAAGACTATCACCAAAAATAAGCACCCGTGATGCGTTAGCAAATATTGGACTTTGGCTAAAATCAACATCAATAGGGCAAGTCATTATCGTAATATTAGGGGTGCCATACCAGTTATGCCAGCTTTTTACCTGATTATCTACTTGAATCACACCTTCAATTGCTTTTAACTGGTACTGATTATTATCCCAGTTATTTTCTAAACGAAACTTTAAGTGTCCAATCTGCTGCTGGCTTTTATCTTTGATAATAATATTCTTTTCAACTTCCGTATCAAACCAGTAGCCAGTTGAAACATAGTTTAACAGCTGCACTTGATAAGGCGCCACCGTGACTTGCTTATCTATCTTAGCTGAATCAGTATCTTCTTGAATAAACGCTAAAGGTTCATGACAATTATTATTCACATACACGTTAATACCCGCCTTAGCTAAAACCATAGCAGGCGCTAAACAAAGTATACAACACAACTTCTCCCATCTCATATATCAAAAGCCTCCAGATAAAATAATAGAAAAGCAATAGTAGATATAGTAGACTTTATTATGACTAATAATCAACAGTTAATTTATCAATATTGTAAAATTATAGTATTTTTACCACACTACAGGACAGTAGCCACTGAACCCCTTTATTTTTAAGCGTTTTCATGTCATTTTTGTTTTGCTAAAAACGTAATAAAAAGAAGCATGGAACACACAAAGGAACTTCAGCAACTACTTAAGCACTAATGGCACTAAGTTA
>NZ_QLIT01000152.1 GCF_003574485.1 Facilibium subflavum | reverse complement strand
GGACGGACAAGCGCTATTATGAAAACCAGTGCACATGGGTGGCCAAAAACCACTTTATCGATTATATTGCACCGGCATTTTTAGGGGATGTGATTACCGCAAAAACCTGGATTGAAGACATTAAGCGAAGTAGCAGCATTAGAGTATACGCTTTTTTTAATCAGCACAATAAGTTAATCGCCAAGGCACAAACAACATGGGTGTTTATTGACACACATACACTTCGCCCTAAAAGTATTTTACCTGAAGTTCACACTACAGGACACTAAGTAGTTTTTCTGTTTGAATTTTTGTTAACTTTAGCTCAAATACAAGCTTAATTGATGCCATGATTTTACTTGTATTAATCACAATCTCCGCCAATGATTTGCTAATAAAATCCATGCCCTTACGAACAATTGAGCGTTGAGGAAACCCATGCTTTTTGAGCTTTTCTGGATAAATTTTCATAAGCATATCACCTTGGCGATAAGACCAAATCAGCGCTAAAGTTAAGATAAAAAGGATATTGCTTAAGCGATCAGGGTCTGTGATATGTGTATCTTCCCAGTTAAAGCCTCGCGTTTTCATTGCACTAAATAGTGTTTCAATTTCCCAGCGCTTGCGATACTGATCAAATGATGCTTTGCCGTGATAATCAGATACCAAAATAAGCAATTTTCCATCAGCTAATCTACGCGCACAGATGTAAACATCACAGCCAAGTACATTGCGAGGTGACTTTAAAACAGATGATTTCCCGGGTTTTAAATTGGCAAATATTTTCTTAAATGACATGGTCTTTCCTTTGTTATTTCTTGCTAGAAAACATTCTTTAGCTCTTGCCCGCATTCCTTTAACCTCTATGTTCTCAAGATCAGCTACGGCATCTTTAACGTCATTCATATTTCTATTTAAGTCCCCTACCTCGGCCTCAATATTTACAAATCTCTTTGCAGCCCTTTTTATAAAATTTCTCTCAAGTTCGCCCCAATTAGTGCTTACTAGTTATTCTATTT
>NZ_QLIT01000151.1 GCF_003574485.1 Facilibium subflavum | reverse complement strand
GCGATATAATGGTAAGTGATTAATGTGACTAAGTTAAGCATCATTTTTGTATAAACCTCGAGCTTTTTTTAGTGGGGGATATGCCTTTGTTCTGCGTTTTCTGCACCGAGGCTCTTTGCGTCCTGGCATATTGTTGACCTGTTTATGGATAATCATTTTAAGGGAAGCGCACAAAATAACTTCCCGACCCCAAGTTAAACATTAGTCACCAAAACCGCAACAATAAAATCAATTACCCGCTTAAGAAAATAAACTTTTTTGCTGTCAGAACTTTACAGACCAGATGTGGCCGTTATTCTTATGCTTTGGCGTAATGATAATAATTTGAATGACAATGGACTACATGAAGTATATCTCAGTAGAAGACAACATGAAAAAGCTATACAAATCCCTTTCAGAAAAAGATCGTCGTCATTTTGCGGCAGTCACAGCGATGCAAAAAGGTAAGCATGGAATCCAATATTGTTGTGATCTGTTTGGTTGTGACCCCAAGACGATCCGTCGAGGAATACTGGAACTTCAATCCGATTTTTTTTGCCATCAGGGCGAGAAAGAGTGGCAGGCGGCGGTCGGAAGAGCAAAGTGGCTGACGATGATCTGAACTTGGCTTTTGGTTTGATTATGGAAGCACATACCGCTGGGGATCCGATGGATGAATCCGTTAAGTGGACGAATTTAACCAAAGGTGAGATTGTCTTGAAGTTAGGCAATATCGGATTTTTTGTTAGCAGAACCTTGGTGTCAAAACTGTTAAAACTTCATGGCTACAAACGTCGTAAGATGTTGCACAACAAGACAATCAAACAGGTAGCGGACCGTGATGATCAGTTTCAACACATCAAGGCACTGTGCGAGGAGTTTCGGGCATGTACGGATCCAATGATAAGCATAGACACTAAAAAGAAAGAGCCATTAGGGGATTTACATCGCGATGGTTATGCTTTTTGTAACCGCCCTCAGGATAGCTACGATCACGACTACAGCTATTTAGCCGTAGGAAAGGCTGTCCCGCATGGCATCTATGATATGAAGCAGAACAAAGCCAGCATTCATCTTGGCGACTCTCATGAAACAGCCGAATTCATTGCCGACTCGCTGAAGCTGTGGTGGAATCACTCTGGCAAAGTAGATTACCAATCGGCTAAGAGACTACTCATTTTGTGTGATGCTGGTGGTGCCAATTCTTATCGAAGTCATGGATTCAAGCATGCGTTACAGAACGTGGCAAATGAAATCCAGCTTGAGATTGTTATTGCGCATTATCCATCTTACGCATCAAAGTATAATCCGATTGAGCATCGGGTATTTCCTCATGTTACGCGTGCCATAAATGGCGCAAAGCTCACGACGATGCAAAGGGTAAAAAGTTTGATGGAAAGAGCGAAGACAAAGACCGGGCTATCTGTTACAGCCAAGATCATCAACAAGGCATATAAGACTGGCAAGAGGTACACGAAAGAAAGTCTAAGTGCACTGAATTTAAACTTTAGTAAGGTGCTGCCAAAATGGAACTATTCGCTCAAACCGATGTCTGTTTTCTAATCAAAAAAGGGAAGTTATTTTGTGCGCTTCCCTAAATGACATGGTCTTTCCTTTGTTATTTC
>NZ_QLIT01000150.1 GCF_003574485.1 Facilibium subflavum | reverse complement strand
TTTTTGGTTCACAGAACCTACTACATTTCTTCTAAAGGGAGTGAAAAATGTCTAAAAAAAATATTTTAATTGTTGATCCATTTTCTACTGGAGCGATGTATGCAGATGAATTTATTGCACAAGGTTGTAGTGTATATGCTCTTATATCTAACGAAAATGTCTCTGACTATCTGAAGCAAGGGGTGGATAAAGAAAAGTATTGCCATGTCTTTTTTGCATATGAAGCATGTTTGCGCTTCTTCAGTGATAATAAATTATTCATTGCAATTGCTGGCAGTGAATCTGGAGTATATTTAGCTGATAATCTAAATGAAGCACTTCGCATTCAGGCAAATCCTGCAGTAGACTCTGTTATTCGGCGTGATAAATATTTAATGCAACAAGCATTGCGAGCATACGGATTAAGGTATATTCGCTCTAGTAAAGTTGTATCTTCTGATCAAGACATTAAGTTTCATGAAGCTGAAGCCAGTAAGTGGGTGGTTAAACCTTTAAATTCAGCTGGTTCAGATGGCGTTATGATATTTGAAAATAGAAGTGTACTCCAAGACTATATTAAGCAGTATGATTGGCAGAAAATGACAGCTATTGGTGAGGAATGCAAAGGGCTGATCTTGCAGGAGTTTATTGCTGGTGATGAGTATGTTGTAGATTTAGTGAAAGGAGTTAATAGCTTTTTAATTGCTTCAGTATGTAAATATACAAAAGTAGGTGAGACAGGCCTTGTCTATCATTGCCTTGATGTGCTTGATCCAGCAGATTCTGCATATGTTGATTTAATTCAGTATGCAGTAAATTGTGCAAATGCATTGTCATTAGTTAAAGGGCCTATGCATATGGAGTTTATAAAGGATAATACGGGATTTGTAATGATAGAAGCAGGTGCTAGGCTTCATGGCGGCATTGCGCCTGAATTTTTCAAGTCTTGTTATACGCCACATTTACTGCAAGCGGCAGTAGATAGCTTTTTAAATAAGCCTTTTCAGTGTAATAAAGCATACAAAAAACGTGCAGGAAGAATCGTTTTCTTACATACAAATAGCGATTGTATAATGCCAAGCATTGATGCTTTGAAGCTCCAAGAATTACAGCGTTTGGAAAGTTATCAGGGGCATAAGTTTTTTATTTCAGAAGGAAGTAATATTTCTAAGACGGTTAGTTTATTTGATTGTCCTGGCATTGTGTGGCTTGCACATGAGGATGTTCATATTATTGATGATGATGAAAAACAAGTGCGCAAGTTATTGTCCTTTTATAAAAAAGAGTTGATGAGCACACTTTAATCATAAAAACAGCCTAGGAATATGAAAACTTTTTTAACTTGGTTAAGTAATAATAATGCTGAAATCAGATCGTAAAACAATACTGTTTATTCAAGCGCTATTAATTCTGATGCTGACTCAGCTAAGTACAGATATCTATTTGCCTTCTATCCCGGAAATGGCAAAGGATTTAAGCTCCAATCTTAGCACAATCAAGCTTTCAATGACTGCGATGATATTTTCATTAGGCGCTTCTCAGCTTATATCGGGAGCTTTATCCGATGTGTATGGGCGTAGAAAAATTGCACTTTATGGGTTACTTATATTTTGTTGTGGAAGTATGGTCCTGATATTACCCACAAATTCCATAATAATGATTATAGGGCGCCTTATTCAAGGCATAGGTCTTGGTTTTGGGTTGAGTTTTTCTTCTTGTGTTTCAGGGGATCTATATAAAGGTAAAACGCTGAATATAGCTTTAAGTGTAATATCTATAGCTTATGCGGTTATGCCAGTTGTAGCACCTTTAATGGGTGGGTTTATACAGGTTCATTATAACTGGAAACTATCTTTTGTTGTTTTACTTATCTTTGGGATTGCCTGTCTTATGATGATTAAAATAAGTTTTATAGAGACCAATGAAAATATGAGTAAGAGATTTAGTATTTCAGGGTTATATGCTGATTATAAAGCGTGCCTTGGCAATGTTGTCTATGTGAGGCATCTGTTATTGGCAGCTTTAATTTATGCTGTTGAAGTTAGCTACATCATTCAAATGCCGATCATTGTACAAACCCAGTTTAATGCCACACCAGTATTTGCTGCGTCTTTGGTTTTTTTTACATCCTTAGCTATCGTTGTTGGCAGTGCTTTATCTGGTGTGTTGTTAAGAATAATTTCTCCTGATCGTATTATTAGACTTAGTGTGGTTATTGCGCTGTTGTTTATATTATTCTGGTTATTTTCTGTTATCGTTTTTAGTGCTAAAGTATTTATCATGGTCGTTGCCATGTCTGGTATTATGTTAAGCTCCGGGTTAATCTTTCCAAATGCTATTGCAAAGTGCATTGAGCTGTTTCAAACTAAGGCAGGGCTGTCATCTTCACTTGCCATCGGTATACTCACATCGATAGGTGGCATCATTACCGTTTTTGTTTCTTTATTACCACCTGAAAGCACAGTTGCCTTGCCTGGATTACTATTGCTCCTTATTTTTATGATGCTGGGATTGGCACAATATAAAAAGGTTAAGCCCTCATGAATTCAAAAACAATTACGCTGGCTGCAGCCATTGGCATGTTTATGTCAACCCTGGATACAGGTATTATCAATATTGCCATCCCGGTATTAATTAAAGATTTCCATACAACACTGTCATTTGTTAGTATGACAGTGACAGGATATACACTGGCATTGTGTATATCTATTTTGTTATTTGGTGTCTTAGCCGATAGGTTTGGCCGCGTTAAAATATATTTATATGGCTTGTGGCTTTTTTCTTTATCATCTTTGCTTTGTGCATTATCCACTAGCATAATGCAATTAGTTATATTTAGAGCACTTCAAGGCCTGGGGGCAGCAATGCTTCAGGCAACGGCCATATCACTTGTAACAACGCTTATTGCGCCAGAGCATCGGAATAAGTCCTTAGGTATTGTCATTATGTTTGCCGGGTCTGGCCCTGTCATCGGTCCAGCAATTGGTGGTTTTCTGATAAGTATATTTGGGTGGCAGGCAATTTTTTTGATCAATATTCCTATATGTTTATTAGGAATCGCCTTGTGCCGAAAATTCAAAGAAAAACCAAACAAGCTGCTATCAACAATTAATGGTGGTAGTTTGGCTGTGATCATCTTTTTTGTTGCAAGTGTTATTGTAACAGCAATTGCCCTTTCAAATAAGTTTATTCCACATATTGTCTATCAAGTTGGCTGTGTAATGATTGTTTTGAGCATTATTGTCCTGCTTGTCCATGAGCTTAAATCATCAACGAGTATTTTGCCTGCTTCAATTCTTTTAAATCCTAATGTTATTACAGCAATGCTGGGATTGTTTGTGATGGGGTTTAGTACAGTCATGGTTTTTATGCTTCCACCAATTTATTTAATGCATGCGTTTGGTTTTGCGCCATATCAAGTAGGCATTGTCGCATTGCTGGCACCTTTAAGCATGATGGTTGCCTCAAACCAGGCACACAAGGTAATTAAAAGACTTGGTACAAAGTATACGCTTAGTATTGGTTTAGGATTAATTGTCACTCCTTTGGCTGTGTTATCCGTCTCTAGCATGATGAGCCATTTAGCCTATCTATGTCTGATGCTTGTTGTTTTTGGTGCCGGTTGTGGTCTCTTGCAACCTTCGGCAACAATATTGCTCATGTCTGAGATTGAGCAATCTAAGCATTCAGTTTTCACTTCACTGTCAAGAATGCAAGTCAATATAGCAATTGCGCTAGGTGCAGCATTTGTTGCAATTATGCTGCCAGAAAAAACAATGACAACCATTAATATACATTATGCCTGGGAGGTTGCTTTGGTGATTGCTGCCTTTGTGTTGTTATTATCTTGGGTTATATATATGAGTAGAAAAATCAGGTTAATTAAGTCAGCATTGGATTAGCTAAGGCTTGACTTTGTGCTTTTTGATAAAAACATAGGAGTGTGATTTGATAGAAATTAAGCTTGAGATATGGAAATTTTCCAAAGTAAAACTTATTAAAGTCTGGAGCTCTGGAAATGCACCTAATATCGGTGTAAAAAACTAAGGAATACATATGTCAAACTCCAATGGGGAAGATCGCGTTTCTCCTCATTTTTTTATTATGATTGCAGGTGTGGTATCAATAATCAGTAGTCTAGGGGCGCCTCTTGTCCCTGTTATTGCTAATCAATATCACATTTCATCATCTCTAGGGCAATGGTCACTGACGATTGCATTGTTATTTTCAACTGCCACGACACCAATATTGGCGAAGCTATCAGCATCGGGGCGATATAAGACAATAATATTTACAGTATTGATTTTGACCGCTTTAGGGTGTTTTATCAGTAGTGTGGCACCAAATTTTTCTCTTTTTTTAGTGGGAAGAGCTTTACAAGGTTGTGGGTTAGGGCTAATCCCAACACTTATGTTTGCAGCACAAAATTTGCTTAAGCATCCCCAAAAAACAGTGTCTTTGCTTTCTGTGACAACTGGAATTGGTGTTGGGATTGGTTATCCAGTATCTGGTGTGTTGGTTATTTTTCTTGGACTTAAAGCGACTTTCTTTTTTGGGGGTGTGTTTACATTGCTTGCCGCTGTTATTGCAACAAGACTTATAAATAGGGAAAAAATAAAAACGAAATTTGATTTTTATGGCGCTTTTTATATGACGATTATACTTTGTTCATTAATTTTATTGCTTGGATCGTTAACGTCAGAAATAAATATCAAACTCATGTTGTTATACGCTTTAATTTTGGCCTTATCACTGTTTTTTTGGGTTAAAAGTGAGCAAAATGCAATTGATCCACTTATTCGTATTCGCATTGTTTTGCTGCCAGGTGCGTGGATTCCAAATTTTATTGCGCTTTTATCGGGTACGCTGATGTATATGTTAATTTCAGCCTCGATGATTCGTATTCAACAGCAGACGTTCCCAGGTTTTGCAAAAAGTGCCTTGGTTGCTGGGTTAGTGTTGACACCCTTATCTATCGCAACACTGATATCACGCTATATAAGTTTTGATACCTTTGGTCATTATGCTAGATTGTTTGCTGGTAATGTTTGTCTTGGCAGCTCTTTTATTGTTTTTAGTATTGTTTATGGTGGAATCATCTGGGATTTTATTGCAATGGCATTATGTGGGTATGGTATAGGGCTTATATATGGGGTGTTGCCAGCGGTTATTAAGGAAAAAATCAATGCTTGTGATACTGCCGAAGTTTATAGCTTAAATCAGATATCTCGCTCAATAGGATATTCAATTGGCAGTGTTATATCCATAAACATAATTTCCGCTTTTTTTCAGAATGCCTATGGCGAGCCTGGAAGCTATGCCTATTTGACTTTAGGTACCGTAGCAATCATCATTTCTATCATGCTTTGTTTGACAATACTTTATAATTATCGTGTTGCTGTGATTCCACAGCAGGATTAGAACAGCAGTATTTTAGCCTTACTTTACCACCACCTTAGGTGATCGATTGACTATTTTATCATTAAGTTCAATACCAATCCCTGGTTTATCAGAGACTTCAAAAAAGCCATTAACAGGTTGTGGATCTTCGATGCAAAGCTCGCGGTTAAAATCTTTTAGTGCATAGGTGTGATGTTCATGGATAATAAAATTAGTAATGGCAGTTTCCAAATGCAGGCTTGCTGCTGTGGCGACCGGGCCACCACAGACATGTGCCTGGATTTTTACATCATACATATCGGCATAATCACAGATTTTTTTGGCTTCTGTCAAACCGCCGCAAAGCCCGATATCAGGCTGGAGAATATCCACGGTTTGCTTTTCGATATATTCTCTGACTCCATGGCGAAGATATAACCGTTCTCCAGCGGCAATGGGGACATTGAGCTTTTGTTTTAACGGTTCATGCAGTTTACTGTTTAAGTAGTTTACCGGTTCTTCAAAGTATAGACAGTTGAATTTCTCAGCAATCTCGCCTAGTTGAAGTGCTGAGGTTAAGCCAGGCAAGCTGTGGCATTCAAAAATAATATCGCCATTATCGCCTAAAACATCACGAATCGCTTGTAATCGCTGGCGAATCAGGTTTAAGTGATGGCGCCTAAAGGGTAAAGTGCAATCATAGATGGTGTCCCCTTTATCATCAAACATCATCGGGTCAACTTTAACCGCATCATAGCCTTCGTTTACAGCCTTTTCTGTGGCTTTAGCATAGTCTTCAGGTTTAAACAGTGTTTTACGCGTAAAACCATCCCAGTCAAATTGAAGCTGACTTGCATAGGTACGAAGCTTTTTATTGGTTTTACCACCTAAAAGCTGATAAACAGGTAAATTCAGGGCTTTTCCTTTAATATCCCAAAGTGCTGTATCAATTGCACTTATTGCCGAATAAACAACAGGTCCGCCGCCTAATCCCCAAAAACTTTCTCTGAGCATTTTATGCCAAAGTTTTTCACTTTGAAACGGGTTAAACCCAATCAGCATTTCCTGGGCAAACTCTTGAATCATGTGAGCGGCTGCTGAGTGACCTAAATCATAGGCAAGTCCAGCCTCGCCTACGCCATGGATACCTTCATCGGTATGGATACGCACAAAAACAGGGCTCCAGGCAGGGCGTTTAGGGCAGTGAATGTCAAAAATCTCAATTTCAGTGATTTTCATGGTTTATCCTTTGATTTGATTTGATTTGATTTGGTCAATGGTTGCTAAATTTGGCACCTTATTAACCCTTTTTATATTAACAATTTTCTCCATTAGTGCGTTGTAGTCGTAGCTGGATAACTGTTTAATAATGAGTTGCTGCTGTATCAATTCAAGGCAATAGACATCTTCAAGATGCAACAAACCATTTTTATAGATATCAAAGCAGTTGTCATAATTTGATGGTTGCAGGGCATAGTCATCTTTGTCAGGTAAATGCGCAGCAATAAGCTTTAAAAGTGCATTTTTTGTTCACCGATTAGCTTTGTGTGATGATCTTGTTGGATAAACTCATAAAGCGATAACGTATTTTGTTGTCCGCCACTATCAAAACGAATCAGCATATTACCAGCTTTATCTTGTGTGATTTTAAATTGATTCGCATCACAACCTTGTAATAGCTTTAGACCAAGTTTTTTTGCTTGTTTTGCGATGCGCAGGAAAAATGCGCCTGTATATTGGCAAATGATATTGGATCGGCTTACGATCATTAAACTCCCCTTTAATGTTACTTTGCTAATCGCTCATCCATGTATTTATGGATATCCTGTAAAATAAAAAAGCGCTTTATTTAAGCGGCCTGCGGGCATTATACAATAGTGATTAAGAAAATTAAATCAAACATTTAGGGTTTTTGTTGTGTGCTTACATCTCAATACGGATGCACTTTGCCATGACTTTTGCATCAAAGATGTTAAAGGTTTCCTGCTGTGTTTCGAAATTAGTAATTTTGTATTTAGCAATAAAATTTTTGCCTTGATGTCTGATCAGGCAAATATCATTAAGGCTAAGTGACTTAATATTGTCGATGGGTTGGAATAGAAAAAGTGTTCCAGCATGGAGCAGCGTATTGAGATCTGAGATAATTTGAATATAAAAGCTATCTGCCGGCACATTAAAATTATCGATGATATAAATGGCGCGTGCATTTTTGTCAAAAACGTTCTCCAGCGTATAAACAGGCGTTTCAATCTTGCATTGATATTCCTGATCTAAAGATAACAAAGGTAGATTATAAGCTTCCTCTATGGCGCGTGCCATCTTCTCTGATATTTTACCTTTTCCCGTAAAGGCAAGCGAGAAACAAGAAGGGTCAAGGCCAGATTTTGTTGCAAGTTCTCGATAGCTTTTTATATTGTGTTTATTCATTAAATCAGCGACTTTTTTCAATCGGATGGAAAAAATACTTTCAATGCTTTTTTTCTCGCTTGTCACAACGTCGATACCGCTTTATTTTGTTGATTTGAATAGATCATTATATATTGCCTATAAAACATTTTATAGTCTTTATTGCTGAAGTTACGCACTTCCCATCAATTTTACAGCCGATTACTGTTGCCCGCAAAGCGTGTGGTTTGATTCACACTGTGTGATAATTCCCAGCTGTTCTTGTGCGAGATTTAAGTTCGTGATCTTTTTATTTGTTGCTTCATTAATATTATTGCATTGACACACCTGACTTGCGCAACAGCTGCATTTGGCCAGTGTTTCAACAAGAATAATCTGCTCTAATTGCGGAACACTTTGTATTGCTGTGCATGCTTTATTTAATAATTGCATTTGATCAAGCTTCGGCGGTGGAAAATTTGGATTATTTTCCTGACCAATACCTAAGGTTGTACACATCGTTGCATCACAGGTGTAGGCAGTTTGTTGTGTGTTACTTTGTGTATTGCTCCCATAAGCCTGACAGACATTTTTGCAAAGCTGTCCATTAGGATCAATCGTTTCTTGGTAGTTTTTTTCCGGGTTATAAAGCCCGCATCCATGCTGTCCTGGTAAATCGGGAATGCAGTGATCTGAGGCTTGACTCATCACGGTGTAAGCAGCAGACCATACATATTTTTGTGAACTGCTTTGTGTGGTGGGTGTACTTGATGCATCTTGCGCATTTACATCAGGCGTTGCTTTATTTGCATCACAGTTTTGATTTGCCTGACCAATTTGATAAGGGCCTTTAAAGATAGGGCACTTGCATTGGACTAGCGGGTTGCCATCTTGATCTTTTTGACCTGTTTGATAGCAAGGTGCGGTCATACACCCGGCATACCAGCCAGCATTATCTTCAGTACAACTTGTTGAGTTGCTTTTTTGATCTGAGTGATAATTTTGTTTATAAACAGGTGAGTAAACAGAAATTAAATCAGCGCCAGGCACTAATAGGTTTGTATTAATTGCATCACAAACAGGTGGTGTGATATTGCTTGATGCACACTTTTCCCCATTTTTGCCACAGGCTTGAACCGTTTGCTCATATACGCTTAAATTTGAAATCGCATTAATATCGACAAGATAAGGCATTTTTGATGATACAGTATCCGTTGAGATTTCATAACAGGTGCAATTGGCATAGGTGCCATCATCAGATAGTGTACAGGGCAGTGGTGGATTTTCGCTATTGCTTCCTGTTGGAAATGCTGGACCTGAATAGTAGCAAAGCGCATAGGAAAATGTTCTTCCGGTTGGCGGCAGGCACTGTAAAAAGTTTGTATTACTTTGGATAATATCGGCATAAGCAGGCCCATATTTGGTCGTTTTTTTGTCGTTAAAAGTAAACACAGTATTAAGGTCCACGCCTTGTAATATTGCTTGGCTATACTTTTGACCATAAGCCTGGTCTTTTAAAGACGAGGTGTCTGCATAAGCGATTCCAGTTAGCGGTATCATGCTGTATACAAAAATTTTTTTAATATAGGCTTTAGGTAGTAATATCCAGTTTAAAAATCTCATAACAAATCCATTGTCATCATTAATATATAGATTGTAGAGCAAATGATATTATAAGTGATAGTTAAATTGTTTTTTTTCTGTATAATGTCCGACTCGATATGCATTTTGATAAGAAAATAGCGTATTGTTATAAGTTGAAATAAGCGGGTAAATTCATTTCCCGAGAACCTTAAATATAAAAATACTGGGAGAAATAACATGGGAAATGAAGTAACAGCAGATATGCATAGCAAAATAACACTTGTGTTGCCAGATATCTATATGGTGACAGGTACCAATAAGACGTGTTTTGAAGGACAAAAATTACAACACAGTCGAAATATGATTATTATCAAGTCAAATAATGAATTGACATTGATTAATACGGTGAAGTTATCTGATCAAGGTTTAGCTGAGCTTGATGCGTTGGGAGAAGTTAAACATATTATTAGGATCGGAGCATTTCATGGTAGAGATGATGCATTTTATAAAGCGCGCTATCAGGCAAAGCTATGGGCTTTAGAAGGCATGCAGGATGAGAATAACGCGTTGATTGATGCGCTGATGACAGCGTCATCAGCGTTACCTGTTAAAAACAGTCAATTAATTGTCTTTAAAACAGCACGATTTCCTGAGGCCTGTATTTACTTAGCAGATCATGATGGTGTTTTGATTACTTGTGACAGTATCAAAAACTGGGAATCGGCTGATCCTTACTTTAGCGAGGAAACCGCAAAGCTATATCAACAGCAAAATATGTTTGGTGTGGCTTCTGTTTCACCTGTCTGGATCAATGCGATGGGCGTGTCAAAAGATGATTTTGATCGCATCAGCAAGCTTCAGTTTAAACATTTGTTGACTGCGCATGGTAAGGCTTTACTGACAAATGCTAAGGATAAGCTGCTTGAGTCAATAACAAATGCAAAATTTGTGGATTAATTTATTTTTACTATTTGTGATTTTTAGGTTTTTAAATAACCATAATTTTGTTGGCATTTATCGTTTTTCACGTTATGGTAGTTGGCTATCAAAAACAAAAAAAACGACTTATGGATAAACAAAAGGCCGCGATTAACCTACCTGCTTTAGCGCTTTGGGCGCTTGGTGCGTTATTTTTCTTTAGTGAATATTTTTTGCGTGTGTCTCCCAGTGTGATGTTACCAGAGTTATCTCAACAACTTGGAGTGACAGCTGCAGGTATCGGTATGTTCTCGGCATTGTTTTACTATCCTTATATTTTGATGCAGATTCCAGTAGGTGGGATTGCAGATCGGTTTGATGTGCAAAAAGTAATGGCGCTAGCAATGATATTAACCGGTATTGCCTGTATTTTATTTGCTGAGTCTTCAAGTCTTAGTATTGCGCTTATTAGTCGTTTTATTATGGGTGTATGTGCGGCTTTTGCCTTTGTTGGTACCTTGCGCCTGGCAACACATTATTTTACCCCAGGTGTGCTGGCAGTGCTTATTGGTGTGACGCAAGCCATGGGTATGTTAGGTGCTGCAGTTGGTCAAGGGCCGCTTCGTTATTATATTGACCAGGCTGGTATGAGATTCAGCATGTTAAGTTTTTCCTTTTTGTTTTTTCTTTTAGGCGGCGCTATTATACTGTTGCGTTTGCTGCTAAAGGATAAGATTATTTGTAATCACTCGTTCTCTTATAAAAAACCGGATAAAACAGATCAGCAAAAAACGTTATTAGCGATAATGCCTCAATTGTTCAGTCATAATAAGCTACTATGGATGAATTGCCTGTTTATCGGATTTTTATATGGTCCAACCGTTGTATTTGCTGAGATGTGGGGGGTGGACTTTACTCAAGGGTTTCATGGTCTTTCACATACGGTAGCGGCATTTAGTGTGAGTCTTATTTTTATTGGTATGATTATAGGATGCTCATTGTTTGGATTTTTAAGTGCAAGGCTAAATCTTATTTATTTGATGCGTTTTTCCGCAGTATCCTCGCTTTTATTGATGGTGGTTATTCTCTATTTTCCTTATCTCTCAGAAGGCATGTTAGCTTTGATTTTTTTACTCTATGGTATTTGCAATGCAGGTATTATTCCTGCTTATATGCGAACAACAAAGCTTGTAAGCCATGAAAAATCAGGTGTGGCTTTAGGGGTTACCAATATGTTTTCTATATTGATTGGCTCTCTAATGATCCAGTTTGTTGGCCTTATGATTCGAAAATTTAATGTCGCAAGCACAATGGAAAATAGCGCTTTAACCCATACTTATCAATATACTTTTTCATTGTTGATACTTTGTTTTGCCTTTGCGGTTTTCATCGCTTTTAAGGCGAAAGACTAGAATATTTTAAGGGGTATCCCACACTTTTAAAGCCTGCCATATTGCAGGTGAAATATCTTCAGGATAAAAACCCAAACAACGCTTGTGAAGCGAGGCGGTATAATAGATAGAGTAACCACGTTTAGCACAGGTTAATGCATAAAACCCATTTGGTTTTTGGTTATACAATGCAACACCGATGAAGTTGGTTTGCTGTTTATAGGCTGATACTGCCTTAAGGGCGGCATTAAAGTAATCAAGTTGGCTTGCATTACCTGGGTTTTGATATTGACTACACTGGCTTTGATAATATTCTAAAGCGGTTGTTTGTTGTGGCGCATCAGGCGGTAAAATTAAAAAAGCATCAAGCACTTGTTGTGGAAAGACGTTGCTGCTACATTTCTCTTTTGGGTAAGGCAGTTCAGGATTTGGGCCTTTCACAAAATTTTGATTATACCAATAAAGCGCTTGCCATAAAGTCGTCGTCGCTGCTGCAGGGGTTACAAACATTACTGGAATCTTTTTACCATAGCCGCCAAAGTATCCTTTTACCGCATGATCTGTTGTGTAGTCTTGATATTGCTGTAATGGTACTGGGGCGAATGGGGATGATGGATTTAAACCATAATCGTATAAAGCCACAAGCGCAATAATATTTGGTAGCTTTTCACTTATATTTGATAAAGCCTGTAAATTGGCATCAAATATGGCAACAAGCTTATTTTTTGCCATAAGTTTTTGTGCCAGTGGCACGATAAAATAATTAATGGCATCGACCGAAAGTGTGGGACTTTCTAAATCAAAAGAAACACCACTGGCATTTGGATCATTAATAATTGCTTGGGCAATCGCATCGGCTAATTGCCCCATGGTTGACACAGAGGCGCTGTTAATGGCATAAGCGCTGCCATTAAACATAGGTAAAATATGGCGGATTTGACCATTTGTCTGTGTGCTTTGATAAAATTTAGTGACAAACTGGCCAGGTAAGCATTTTCCTAGTTCAGGCAGGCTTAATATGTTAGGCTTTATCAAGGGAAGCGCACTGTAGTTTAAGATGAAATCAAATGGATTGGCGTTGCAGTTGGTATTGGCAATTGCAAGTGATTTAGCTGTTGGCAGCTGTATAATATTAGCATAATCCGGAAAGATATAAAAATGCTGTCCTGTGGTTGTATAAAAGCTTGTCAGTGTATTGAGTAAGTGAGATTGACAACTTTCCAGGCCTTTTTCACAAATAATATCCTGGGTTACATCATCAACGATAATACCATTACCTTTTGCAATTGAAAAAGCTTGCGCTTTAAAGCTTAAGCTCAGCAATAAAAGCGTAAAAAGTGAAAGCAATATATATGATTTTATCTTATCCATAAGAGGGTAGTAATATTAATTAAGATGTTTTGAAAGTGTAGTTGGTATATTTTTGTTTGCCAGCTTTAGTATAAATTATGTATTAAAAAGCCTGTCTCCCGCATCGCCAAGCCCTGGAATAATAAAACTATTCTCATCTAAGTGAGAGTCAATTGATGCGGTATAAAGATCTATTTCTGGATGATGGTGATTGAGGGTGGCAATGCCTTCTGGGGCACATAAAAAAGAAACAATAATAAAGTCTTTACAGCCATGTTTTTTAAGTTTATCGATGCTTAGCACCATAGTACTTGCCGTGGCAAGCATCGGGTCTAATAAAACAACAGTGCGATTTTCAATATCAGGACAAGGATTAAAATAATAACAATGTGCCTTGGCTGTTTTCTCATCACGCTTCATGCCAATCATACTGACAGGGGCATTAGGTAAGACTTGTAGGGCACCTTCAAGCATCCCAAGACCAGCACGAAGTATGGGACAAAAGCTTGGAAGCGGTGTCTTAATCTGTTTTACACTAAGCTGACCTTGCCAATGATCAATTTTTTTATTTTGTGTGGGTAAATGTCTTAATGCTTCATAGCACAAAAGCATTGATAAC
The DNA here is from genome assembly GCF_003574485.1 of Facilibium subflavum. Lineage (GTDB taxonomy): Bacteria > Pseudomonadota > Gammaproteobacteria > Francisellales > Francisellaceae > Facilibium > Facilibium subflavum. Next base: position 1,926 of record NZ_QLIT01000150.1, on the reverse strand, counting down.
TCATGTGCAATATATCGAAAATATAAGGATTTGGTGGTGGACTGGCGCAATAGGTTGATTTTATGTTGTATCACAGGATGCTTTATTTCATATGTATGCATACGTGAGCTTTCATTTTATATCGTATTTGTGATGGTGATTGTAGTACTTTCTTTTAGAATCACAAGTTTTTTATTTGGCAGATTGCGTTTCTAAAAAAAGGCTTTACAATAGGGTAAACTCAGCAAAGTCAAAAATTTTCGATGCTTAGAAACAGTCAAAATCGCAAACAAATCAATAAAGTTTTACTCTTAGGTTCTGGTGGTATTCGTATTTCTCAAGCAGGGGAATTTGATTACTCAGGCTCACAAGCAATTAAAGCGCTTAAAGAAGAAGGAATCAAGGTTATTCTGGTTAATCCGAATATTGCAACAATCCAGACAGATCCTGGCATGGCAGATGAGGTTTATTTTGAACCGCTGGATTTGCCGCATGTCACCAGAATTATTGAAAAGGAAAAGCCCGATGCGATTTTATTAAGTTTTGGTGGGCAAACCGCACTTAATCTTGGATTAAAGCTTGAAGAAAAAGGTATTTTGGCCTTGCATGGTGTTCAAGTGCTAGGCAGCTCTGTCCAGACAATTAAAGAAGCAGAAGATCGTGGCCTTTTTAAGCAAAAACTCGATGAAATTGGTGTCAAGACAGCGCAAAGCTTTGTTGCTACCAATACCGATGAGGCAATGATTGCTGCTGAAAAAATTGGCTTTCCACTGATGATGCGTTCAGGGTTCTCATTAGGTGGACTTGGTTCAGGCATTGTCAAAACAAAAGAAGACTTAAAGTTTCGCGTTAATGAAGTTCTAAATGCAACCTCACAGGTGTTGATTGAAGAATGTCTTTTAGGCTGGAATGAATTTGAGTATGAAATTGTGCGCGATATGGCAGGTAATGTATTGACCGTATGCAACATGGAAAACTTTGACCCCATGGGAATTCATACCGGTGAGAGCATTGTGGTATCGCCGTCTCAATCACTAAATAATGAGGAATATCATCGCTTGCGTAAAATTGCAATTGATGTGGCGAACCATTTTGAAATTATTGGCGAGTGCAATATACAATATGCGTTTAACTTAGAAACTTCCGATTATCGCGTGATTGAAATTAATCCAAGATTATCTCGTTCATCCGCTTTGGCATCAAAAGCCACAGGATATCCGTTGGCATTTATCGCAGCAAAATTAGTCTTAGGTTATCATTTGTACGAGCTGCAAAATGCCGTGACTAAAAAGACATGTGCTTACTTTGAGCCGGCGTTAGATTATATTGTGGTGAAAATTCCACGTTGGGATACCCATAAGCTTAAAAAGGCCGAGCGCTTTATTGGCACGGAGATGAAATCTGTTGGTGAGGTAATGGCAATTGGCCGCTCATTTGCGGAAGGTTTGCAAAAGGCAGTTGGTATGCTTAATATTGGTGCTGCTGATTTAGCCGATTACCCACAGGATATTCCAGATATCGAGCTTGAGATTGAGCGGGCAACTGATCGAAGAGTTTTTGCACTATATCGTTTTTTTGTTCAAGGGGGCCGCATTGAAAAAGCCTATGAACTATCCGGGATTGATAAATGGTTTTTAAATCATGTGCACACGATCGCACAAATGGAAAATACGCTGAGAAATCCAGCAAATGTGTTAAGCAGGGATTTACTCTTAGAGGCAAAAAAACTTGGGTTTTCGGATAAAAGTATTGCCAAATTCCGTGATATGGACCCACAAGCCTTACGAGCCTGGCGTATTGCGCAGAACATCATCCCTTATGTTAAGCAAATTGACACACTCGCCGGTGAGTTTGAAGCACAAACAAATTATTTATATATGACCTATCATGGGCAAGAACATGATGTGAGTCCTTCGGATGTACCGGCAAGCCTTATTATTAGCTCAT
>NZ_QLIT01000149.1 GCF_003574485.1 Facilibium subflavum | reverse complement strand
GGTTCAGTGAGTTAAATTGAAGAGCCGTATGTGGGAAATCTACAAGTACGGTTCTGTGAGGGGCATCATGCTTTCTCACATTATGTTTAAAATTTAAATTATAAATAGGAGAAACAGAGATGTCTACTCGACTTGAAATTATCGTTAATGGTGAAAAACAACAATTCAATAATAACACAAGCCTGCAAGATCTTATCGACGGCTTGGGTGTTCAGTTAGGCTATAGCGCTGTAGCGCTAAATAAAAATATTATCAGCAAAGGAAAATATCATCAGCACTTACTAAAGGAAGGTGATCAGGTTGATATATTGACACCTATGCAAGGAGGATAAGTTGATGACAGGGCTTAATATTTATGGTGAGAACCTAACAAATTCAATGATTTTAGGTACGGCACTTTATCCAAATTTAGATGTTATGCGTAAGGCTATACAAACAAGTAATGTTGATATGGTAACCGTTTCTTTAAAACGAGAATTAACCGGTGGTAAAAATAATTTTTTCTGGCAGCACATTCAACAAACCCGTTGTAAAGTCTTACCAAATACAGCTGGCTGTCGCACTGCTGATGAAGCACGAATGATTGCAAAAGCAGCAAGAGAAATTTTTAAAACAGATTATATTAAGCTTGAAGTTATTGGAGATAAGCACACATTACAACCTGATGTTTTTGAATTACTGAAAGCTTGTGAAATGCTAATTGAAGATGGTTTTAAGGTTTTGCCTTACTGCAATGATGATTTAATTGTGTGTCAAAGGCTTGTACAATTAGGCTGTCGCGTTTTAATGCCACTTGGGTCCTATATTGGCAGTGGACAAGGAATAAATAACCCTGAGGCTTTTAAATTGCTTCGACAGCGTTTTCCAGATATCACATTAATCGTTGATGCAGGTATTGGAACACCATCTGATGCAACAAAAGCAATGGAGCTTGGTTTTGATGGTGTTTTACTCAATAGCGCTATTGCTTTAGCTGATGATCCTGTAACAATGGCAAAAGCTTTTGATTTGTCTATAAAATCTGGAAAGCTCGCTTATCAGGCAAAAAGAATGCCAAAAAGAGCGTTTGCACAAAGTAGCACCAATCTAGAGGATACGCCATTTTGGCAATAGCCCTTGAATATCCACACATAAATTCCTAACGTTCTGATAAACGGCTCTACTTTCCACAGGGCAATCCTTTTTCTTTTTATCTTGTGGAAACATTATAACGCAAACATTATTTTGTTTATAGATTGAAAAGAAAAATAAAATTTCATCCACACTTTTAAACTGGATTCACTTTTTTTCTATATATATAAGATATTTCCTTTTATTTGTTTTTTTTGTTATTAGAATGCACTTTCCTGTGGATAGAATAAAACAAAACATAATAAAGACCTTGTTTAACTTGTGTATAAGTTTGTGTATTAGAATGTGTATAACTCAAGAATAGTGTGTGGATAACTTTTTTAAAAAGAATATGCCTCTTTCTATTTTAAAATATCCACAACGGAATCAACAAAGTTATAAACAAAGTTATACACAAGGAAATTAACAGTTTATCAACATTGTTATTCACAGAGTTATCCACAGTTGTGATGTAGAGATATTGCATGTTAATATTCGTTTGATATAATCACTTAGTATGAAGGTCAAACACGATTTGTTGCTACATTTTTATTTAGGATAAAAGTGTAAGTCACTGAATTTTAAAGGAAAAAAGGCATATGAATTTTTGGCAACAGTGCTTAGATCATTTAAAGAACATTGTTTCAGAACAAGAATTTAGAATTTGGATAGAACCTTTGAAAGTCAGTGATCAAGGCAATTTATTCACAGTGTTTACACCAAATCAGTATTTCCACAGCTGGATAAAATCAAAATATAAACAAAAAATTGTGGATGTTTTAAAAAAAGTAAAAAATAATGACTACCTTATTGTGGAATTTTTGGTAGAAAAAGCGCAACAGTTTCAGCAAAAAACGTCATATGTAGATAATTTACAAGAAAATAAGTTGCAAACACCGACATCAACGGTTGGTCCACAGACTGATTTGTTCACAAAAACGATTTCTTCTTATCAACCAAAGCATCAATCAGATACAGCTGTTGATGTAATTGAAGCTGAGCCTGATATTGATACAAATTTAGTAGGTGCTTCCAATGAACTATATGGTTTTGATGAAGCACTTGCCTTACCTAAAAGAAAAAAGAATGTTGATTTTGGCTCGCCATTAAAAAAAGAGTTTAGTTTTGATAATTTTGTTGTTGGTAAAGCAAACGAAGTTGCCAGAGCCGCTGCGATGCAGGTGTCCGTGAATCCAGGATTAGCTTATAACCCTTTATTTATTTATGGTGGCAGTGGTTTAGGTAAAACGCATTTAATGCACGCGATTGGAAACTATGTTTTACATAATAATCCTCACTCGAAAGTACTATATGTTACTTCAGAGCGATTTGTTAAGGATTATGTTGATGCCGTGCGTCTGCATTCAGGTGATGAATTTCAAAACTTCTATCGATCAGTTGACGTTTTATTGGTAGATGATATCCAATTTATCGCTGGAAAATCAGGATCACAAGAAGAATTTTTCCATACGTTTAACACGTTGTTGGAAAATGGCAAACAGGTCGTGTTGTCATGTGATAAATATCCAAAGGAAATTCCAAAACTGGAAGAGCGCTTGGTCTCCAGGTTTGGTTATGGGTTAACGGTGACAATAGATATGCCGGATCTTGAAACCAGAAGCGCTATTTTGTTACATAAAGCAACGCAGTTTGGCAAGCCGATTGATCAAAATGTTGCCTTGTTTATGGCCAAGCACATTCGATCCAACGTTCGAGAGCTTGAAGGTGCTTTGCGTCGAGTATTAAATTATGCGCAATTCAATAAAAAGGCAATTGATGAAAAACTGGCTTATGAATGTTTAAAAGATGTTATTTCTATCCAGGAAAAAATTGTAAAAATTGATAATATTCAGCGTGTTGTTGCTGATTATTATAACATTAAAGTAACGGATTTATTATCAAAACAAAAATCACGTGATGTTGCCAGGCCAAGACAGGTTGCTATGGCTTTGGCCAAAGAGTTTACCAACCACAGTTTACCTGAGATTGGCGGTTTTTTTGGTGGACGAGATCACACCACTGTGCTACATGCGGTTAGAACAATAAAAAAACTGCTTGTTAGTAATGTGGATTTACAAGATGATTATCAAAATTTATCACGCAAATTAGCACATTAGCGTGAGGGAGTGAAAACAAAATGATGAAATGTACGCTGACAAAAGAAGACTTATTAAAACCATTGCATTCGGTCGTGACTATTGCGGATAAAAAGCATACAATGCCTATTTTAAGTTTTATTTTATGTTGGGTAAAAGAGGGTAATTTGACATTAAAATCTTCTGATTTGGAAACTGAAGTTTTAGCAAAGATAGCGCTTTCACCTGAGTCTGAAGCAAGTGATGGTTGTATTACCTTACCTGCAAGAAAAACAATGGATATTATCCGAAATCTACCTGATGGTGCTCTGGTAGATATTATTCAAGATATGGATAACCGCGTTGTTATCAAATCAAGTATGAGCAGGTTTACCTTATCTTCACTGAATACAGAGTCTTTCCCTATTATGGAAGAAGACACAGGAAAATCGATGTTTAAAATGCCAATGTCAAGTCTTTCGCAAGTGATTAAACGCGTACAATTTGCCATGGCAAATAATGATGTACGTTACTTTCTCAATGGTATGCTTTGGGAGATTGAAGGAGAAAGTTTTAAGGCTATTGCAACAGATGGACATCGTATGGCAAGCTCAGAGTTAACCATTGAGAACACCTACTTAGACTGTGTTCAGATGATTGTTCCTCGAAAAGCAATTAATGAGATTCAGAAAATACTTGTTGCACAAGATGATACTGACATTGAGATCCAAATCGGCAAAAATTACTTTAAAATAGTTTTACCAAACTATCAATTTACCTCAAAGCTTATTGATGGACGTTATCCCGATTACACACGCGTGATTCCACAAAATAACAACCGCGTATTGATTGCCAATCGTGTTGAGCTAAAACAAGCGCTTATAAGAACGGCTATTCTTTCTAATGAAAAATATCGTGGTGTTAGATTAAAACTTGGTCATAATGAGTTAATGCTTTCAGCAAACAATCCTGAGTATGAAGAAGCTCAAGACCAGATAGCGGTTAAATATCACGATCAACCAATGGAGATTGGTTTTAATGTGGGTTATTTATTGGATAGTGTTAATGTATTAGATGCAGAAAACGTTGATTTGTATTTTGATACCCCTGCAATGAGCCTTCTTATTAAGGATGACACTACAAAAAGCCAGTATGTTGTCAGTCCAATTAGGCTGTAGAATTACAGATAACACCAGGCAGATTTATCCTGATATAAAGTACGAAGCAATTTGTTATTCAACGTATGACCTGATTTATAACAGTTAAAGTAGCCGATAATAGCACCTCCAACGTAAAAATCCCCAATAGCATCAAGAAGTTTATGTTTTACAAACTCATCGGGATAGCGTAGGCCATCTTTATTGGCAACGCCGTTATCAGTTATACCTACTGCATTATCTAAGCTTGCACCTTTGGCAAGATTATTAGCATGTAAGTAATCTAATTGTTTGACAAAACCAAACGTTCGCGCCTGACAAATATGATCAATATATTCTTGTTTTTGGCCTGAAAACTCAGCAACATGAGGCGTTTTGGCGATAACTGGATGATCCCATTTTATCTCAAATCGATAATGGGTGTGTTGTGAGGGTGTTACTTCAGCAAATTTATCATCTTCTTGTACTTTAACCGGCTTTAAAACTTTAATAATTTTTCGAGGCTTGTCTTGCTGTTGAATACCCGTATTTTCAAGAAAATCAACAAAAGGTGCACTACTGCCATCCATTACAGGAAGTTCAGCAGCGTCAAGCTCAATAATTAAATTATCAATTTTAAACACACAAAGTGCGGACATTAAATGTTCGATCGTTGAAACCGAAACCTTTTGATTATCAGGATGTACAAGCAATGTGCACATCACCGCTTCAGTAATATTAAAGGGTGTGATTTTAATATCAGCAGCAGGTGACAGATCGATTCGGCGAAAGATAATACCTGAATCTGTTTCTGCTGGCTTTAAGACCATCGTGACCTCAGCGCCTGAATGTAAGCCAATACCTTTGATCGTGACAGGTTGTTTTATTGTCTGTTGTAAATGAGATGTCATTCGTCATTAAATGAAATTTGTACAGAATAATGATTATCGTAGCGGATATTACGATCAACGACAAATTATTTTTCAATATCATGACAAGTTTGTTCTAAGCGCAAAGCTTTCTTTTTTATTTTGGGATGTTTGGGAGGGTATTATCATGGAAAAAAGATTCTATCGGGTAACTAAAAACTTCATCATGGTAAATGGTTGACTTATAGGTTATTTCTTTTGGTGTAAATACACCAATATAGGCAGGCATTACTTTCAATGTGTTTTTTTTAAAAACTTCTGGTGTATATGCAGCAAAATTCTTATTGCCAGCATTTCTAGCCGATTCATATAAAAATGCTTCTATATCAATTTCACGCATAGCCTTTGAAAGCTTTTGGGGATATGCATAGTTGCCTTTTGAAGTTAATCGTTTTTGGTTAAGTTTCCTAATTTTAGTAAGGTCAAGAAACTTATTAATATTACATTGTATCGAAAATACAGTTCTTTCAAAATACAATGTATTTTCTATATTAGCTTGTCTGTTGAAGTTAAAAAGATAGAAAGCAGATTCAGCTAATGCTGTTTCTTTGTTGGTGGATCCATACCACAATGATTTTTCATACATGGATCCAAACCGTGAGCCATGTTTTAATGGTGGATATCTAAATGGTGTATAAATTAAATAATGGTAATTTGTATATTCAGTTTGCGGCTTTGCTTTTTCTTCAAGCAGCTGCTCAAGGCGTTCCTGCTCTTGGACATTACCTTCTGTAAGCTTAAGTGTTGATGCATTATTTTGTGTTTCAATACTTCTGTAGACCGTTAACCGCTCGCATAATTGTATGTGTTTTTTGATGAAATCAAACTCGCCCACGATAATAATCCAAGTAGTTCATAATAAATACCAGACCTTTGACTGATCTCATTAATTCCAATGGTTTCTTACCATCAAAGTCATTATTATTATTGGTTAGCCACTTTTTACAAATTTCTTCATTGCCACCATATATTGCATCTAATGACCTGATTATTTTAATAAAATACAATGCAAGCTCACCTGTTATTGTGTCAGGGGAAAAAGAGTTTGAGTTTTGATTTTTTGCTTTACTGAAAGCTGAGTTACTCATATGCAGTACCTTTGCAATGTCAGCTTGAGAAATGCCATATAGTTTTGAGGCATTCTCCAGAGACTTTGCAATGATTGCACTATCATTTGCTATGCTTAAGGCGGTCATAACATTTTCTCCTATTGTTTCTTAAAGAAATTATATTAAAAAATATTGAAAAAGTAAAGATTGCAATTTTGACAGGCGTATTGAATCAAAAGAAACGGTTACCAAGGTTCTGATTTTTAATGACCTCATTGTATCAAAATATAAGTTACCATTCTTATTGGTTCTAAAGCATACAAATTGCTTTAGAATAATGAATTTAACATACCATTCTAATTTGACAAAGTTACAATAGCATTTTATCCATTC
>NZ_QLIT01000148.1 GCF_003574485.1 Facilibium subflavum | reverse complement strand
TAGATGCGTTTACCCTGTCTTTCAGCTGCTGCTTTTATATAGTTTTTATCGGTGGTATACTCATCCCAAACCATTTTACAGAATTTCTTGCTTTACATTTTACGTGACTTTGATAGATTGAATCTTGACAATAGCGAATGCGTTAAGAAACAATGAACAGTTTCATTGTTTTAGCAAATGAGCGCCCAAAGCCTCTGGAAAGGGCAGCTATTACCTGCAACCCAAGCTGCCAAAATCTTCACAAACTGCGTCGCAACTAAACATCGCAAAATGATTCACGATGGGTATATAATAAGTTTTCCATCTTACAACCACTGAAAGGGTTTGTTATCTCAATTAAACCACTTATTTGTCGTTTCAACAAGCAATTGCATTAAAAATCAGACAAGGTGTTGAAAATTAGGCTGTACCAATGGCAAATCATTTTCTGTAACCAAATATTTTTCTATCACCACTATAAATAAACCTAATTGGTGTAAAACGCTTTTGATGATTATCGTATCACTTAATATAAACGATAATCATTTTTATTTATGAACTTGAAAACCATTTTTATCTGCCTTGTTTTAATTTTTTGCAGCAGTGTTTATATCACCTATGCTAATGTACATCATAAAAGCACTGATCAAACAGGCCAACAACTACCAGATAACTTTAATTTAAGCCAGCCAAATAAAACCGATACGACAATAAAAGTCCAAAATAACTGGGTTAAGTCTGTCGACTATCATGCAGCAATATGGTTTCTGGCACAAAAAATTAAGCTCGATGATAAACAGGCCCAGAGCGATTACAGCATGCCTTATGCAATTTTTACCGGGAATATTCAATCCCGATATCACTTATCTTTACATATGTATGCCAAGCATTTTGAACATGTCACACCCATCACACCGGGGCTTGGATTTCGTGAGTTTTATATCAAATATGCACCAACGAAAAAAATCAATATATTAGCTGGAAAAGACGTCTTACCTTTTGGCAGTTTTCACTCATATCTATTTGAACAACCACTCACAAAGAAATTTGCCATCACTTTACACAATACCATTTTGGCTAACCTGAACCTGGCAAACTGGCATTTTAGCACCTATCTATTTAAACCTTCTCAGCGCTATATTGCCAATAATCAGCTTGGTCTTGGCGCACGCATGCAGTATCAAATCAAATACCAAGACAATAATAAAATCATGCTTGGCATGGATTATACAAGCAGCCTAACAGATGCCGCACTTTTTCAATATAACCTTGGTTTTGGTGGGTTACAAACAACACCATTAAAAAAGCGTTTAGGCGGCTTTGCGACTTATCTGCATGCTTATTGGCATCAAAACTATGTGCTATTAAGCTATATTGGTTCGATTCATCGAAGCCAACCAGGAGAATTCGGCCTTGATCACCCCGGTTACCTGGGTGCTTATGATACTGAAATCGGACATATCTTTTCAATAAATGGCCACTCACTAATCTACTCAGCAGGTTTTAGTGGCGGGATGAATCTAATTGGACTCGGGTTACCGCAATACATGTTTACCACTGGGCTTAAATACCGGCTTAATAAGCATGTCGCATTGTATGCCGGTTATCTCTATAATCAGTTTTATGCAAAAAACAGTGCATCAGCACAATACAACAAGCACTATCGGGCACTACTTGGTAAATACAGTCAATCAATCTTAGTTGCTGTAAATCTATTTATTTAGGAACATAAAATGAAAACTGCACTTACCAGAAGAATTGGACAACTGCAAAACTGGGCTATTGCCTATCAGTCAATTTCGGATACATTTGCACACCTGTTAATCGGCGCATTCCTTGGGCTGCCGGTGTATCTTATCTCGATTCGCTTTATGCTTGTTTTCTATGTTGGTCTTTTTTTTGAGCTACCACTTGGTGCTGTTGCCGATATTATCGGTCGAAAACGCATGATTATTGCAGGGTTTAGCCTAACGGCATTATCTAATGTTTTTTTATTTATAACGCTTTATATCCATGGATCACACAACCTTCTGCTGCTTTACATCATTATCAATGCCATTAGTGCGACCATGGGAAAAATGGCGACCGATGCTCCTTTTCAAAGCTATCTTCAAGATATTATTGATCAAAGCATCAATACAGCGCAACCAAAACATCTGATTTCAAGACTTAAAACACTGCCAGTCTCTCAGCGTTATGGTTGTTCAATACCCACTGTTTTAATGCTTATAAGCGCAACGAGTTTTATATTACTCATCCACTTTAAACATCCAATTTACACAACGCTCATCCCATTAATTATTTTTCTGATTCTCTTAGGCTATATTTTCCACCTACAAAAATATCAATTCAGAATAAGCAAAACAGCAAATGCTATAACATCAAGGCAATCTTACATTGATGTACTTAAGCACATTGGGCAAAGCCCGCATAAAAGCCGTATTGTTTGCCTGCTATTGTGCTTAATACTCACCAGTGTAATGATTATCAATGTGCATATTTATTTATTGGTTAGCCTGATCAGACACTATAAAAGCCCACATCATGATATCTTGCACCTTATCGTTTTTGTTTTATTGATATCATTAACCAGCTTTTCTTATACGATCCGCGGGTTTATCAATTCAAAAATTACCAAGCGACTCCCTGTCAACACCAGTATTTATTTATCACTCTTGCTCGTCTTACTATTATCGCTATTTGGTTTAGTCGCCTATGATATCAACAAAAGTCTAATGTTTGAGTGGCTTATTTTTGTGCTGCTGTTTCGCCCGTTTATTGATCTGTCCAGAAACTTATTTGAAACGACGCTTTTTACCTTAATTCCATATGAGTTAAGAGCCACAATACTAAGCCTTTGTCTTTTTATTGCTACCTTCGTCATGATTGCTGCGACTTCTTATTTTAGTTATCGCCATCACTTGCCATCACCCAATGAAATTGTTCTTATCATTATTACGCTGACACCCGTAATTGGCATTTTATATTTCTTAGCAATGACCAGGTTGAAGGAATAATATCAGCTAATAATGATTTGTATGTGCTCTATAAATCTATATCTCATACCCTGGCGCTATTCTACTTTGGCCAAATAACAGTGCAAATTCATTACAAGGCGTTTCTCTCTCTTCTTTGTCTATAAATGCTTTAAATTCTGTAAGGCATATCTTAGATGATAAAGACTTATCTCGATAACAATAGATCTTATTAAGCTTGTTATCCATCGATTCAAGTTTATAACGTAAATCCCGGTATTGCTGTACTTTTTCTTGCAAGCTTAGAAAATGATTTTCCTTTAAATTTTTCATTCCATCTTTTAAATATTCTAATGCGGCTTTTTGAAGATAAAATCCACAGCCATCAAGCTTTAATGCCGGGCATTCCTCTTCTCCTATCAACTGATAATAATCCATCAGCCATTTCCCACAAACCTCAATATCCTTTGTTTCAACCCACTTCAAAAGCAGTGCATCAATCAAAGATCTGTTTTCTGAGTTTAATGCGTTACCTGGAAATCGCTCTTCTAAAAATTCAATAAATTCCTTCACAGAGTCATCTGCTAACTCTTTTATGTGAGCATAATATTGATCAAGCAAATCTGGTGATATTTCATGTATTATTCGATAAAGTGCAAGTTTGTTTTTTGTTAACGCTAAGTTTTCTGACGATACAATTTGGCCATTTTTTTCTTCAGGTAATAATAAAACAGCTTTTAAATCCTCAAGTTCCTGCGCTAAAGGATTACGTTGACGAGCAAAAGCAGATTTATGCCCAAAAAACATCCGCTTAATCACAGGTGTGCCAAATTTCCACAATAAATAACCTACGGCAACACCAATGGTAATCGCCAGGCCAATCGGGTGCGCACTGACAGCTATGGCAAGTAAAATCATCCCCACCATGCTGGCAGTTTTTAATCCAAGCATTACCCCCTTATTGGTTAGATTATCTTTTAACTGCTTTTTTATTGCTATATCACGCCTGATATCACTTGGCAGTGGTTGTTTTTTATAAACCTCTACATAGTCATTTAGTGCTTGACGATCTTCTTTATGAATAAATAGTTTTTGTCTTTTTTTCTCACGACGATTTGCCACATTGGCACATAATCGATCAAGCTTCACTGAAAAGCCTTCATCGTTTGAATTATTATAGTAATGCACCGCTGCGCGAGACTTGATATTCTGTAACAGTGCTTGTTTGGCATTTTCTAACTTTTTTACCGTGGTTTGTATTTCTTGTTGTTTCTGTGCCGAATTTGCCTGTGACTGCGTGTTCTGCACTTCTTTGAGCTGAGTTAATTTTTTTTCAAAAAAATCCAGTTGATAAAGCTGCTTTTCCAGCCAAAAATCAAAATTATGCAGCATTCGCCAGCTATCATAAAAATCCCAGGCCGCTAAACCAAAGTCAAAAATTGTTGCAATCGCAAATCCCCAGCCTGAAAAACCAATAGCGGTCAGTACAATCACAATTGCAGCAGAGCTTAACAGTAACCCAGCCTTAATTGCATTTTCATCTTGTGCTTTGATATCAATCTCATCGTTATAAATCTGCCACAGCATGTCAGCGGCGATGAAGACAGATAAAACCGCATCGGCATAGTTCCAGCCTTGTGAAATATTTGCCGCTTGTGATGAAGATATATCGCCATGTAAATGAAAAAGTGCATGCGGGTCATGAAAATCAGAAGCAATCGATGTGCCAGTAAAGGTGATATAATTTAGCTCCTGCCCATTACCTGATATTTCACAACAAAGCGCTCGGACTTGCACTAAAAAATCATCAAACCTCAACACTCCCCCTTAATGTGCAGTCGTTATTATTGGATATCGCACACCCCCTTGTGATGCATATATCAACGGCAATAATATAACCATTTATTAAGGAAATTTACAGTGACCGGTGGTTACAAAGCAATTAGCAACACAACGCCATAAGTACTTTTATAGCGTTTGCTTATTTCCTGCTTTAGACTTTTAGGTTCTGTGAACCAA
>NZ_QLIT01000147.1 GCF_003574485.1 Facilibium subflavum | reverse complement strand
CACGATCGTTTGTCTTGTAGTTTAAGTTTTAAGCTTACATTACAAAGTATACGGATATTTTCACAGACTGATTTACTCTGCAAAGACGATCCAGAAATACTCAGACAACTGTTTAAAATCATTGTCCATAAACAGGTCGCCAACAGAACAGGACGCAAAGAGCCTCGGTGCAGAAAACGCAGAACAAAGACATATCCTCCACTAAAAAAAGCTCGAGGTTTATACAAAAAGGCGGCTTAACTTAGTGCCATTAGAATTGGGATCACTTTACGCATAACGGTCATGCATTAAGCGCATATACTGCTGGGCATGCTGCTGCGATTGATACGGCAATCAAAGCACATAATGAAGCAGACCAACAAAAGGCATTATCATTATTAAAACTGGCCTATGCAGAAGATGGATTTGCCAATCACTTTTTAACAGATATGTTTGCAGCAGGTCATATGAGAGTTCCTAGAAAAGAATTAACAGAGCAGTCTAATAAATTTGTAGGTGGCTTGCTTAGTGGCACGATGCATAATGAAGATAATCTTTATGGTCTACATGTTAGAAATAATAATGGTGATCAATGGGTTGCCTATGGAGACGCTAGGGGGTATGACCATGTCAATCGTAGAAACCTGGAAATAATGATTAAGGCAGTACAAACTTCAGTTCAGGAAGTTTATGATGCCTTTAAATCAGGTAACACGCCAGTTAAATATGGCGTGATTGATTATTTACCTCATCCAGAATCAATGATTAATAGAACCCCAATGTTTATATTGGAAAACGATACTCTGTATCGTAGAAAGCAGATATTTGACCATAAAATATTTGATGGTTCTTTTGTGAAATTGCGATACCCATTAGCATTATTAATATGGCTACAGTTTGATAAAGATACAAGGTTTTGGTCAGGCGATGACATGTTACGCTAAAGGTAAAATTACCACAGATTTAAATAATAAACAAAAGAATATGATATATGGAGAACTGTTTCGTAAGTAGCATTCTTAGCACTGAGACGGTATTTCTAAGCTAATCAATAAAATTGATACTATTTATTTTCTAGAAGAGGTTTAACAAATGAGACATAAATTACTTAAAATACTTTTGCTATTTGCGGCATGCTTATCACAGCAAGTTTATGCTGGTGTAGTGGGTATTGATAATGAAACTGTAAATGCTACAGCGCTTTTATCAAACAATGCTTATTGTAAAAATAATTGCAAAAATCAATTCCTATATAAATCTAACATCTATCATATAGAGCGCTACACTCATAGACCCTTTTGGCCATTTAATAAACTTAAACATGATGAAAATGGAAATTCAATCGCAAATTCATATATAAAAATGCAAAATAAAATGCCATACGATAAGCTTATGGCCAACATCTTTCTTTTGATGAAAAAAACGGAAAATATTGAGAGTAAAACCGGTTATAAAGTCATACCTAAATTTTTATATGATACTCAAATAGGTTACGCGTATAATGCTAAAGCGAATATAGCCTTTATTGTTGTAAGAGGGAGCAATTCTAAGTCTAACTGGCTTACAGATTTGGATGTTACGCCAGTTGAGTTTTTGAACACAAAAACACATGTGCTTGCTGGCTGGTATAATTATATGTCTGTTGCTCTAAATAGTTATAGCGATAATACGTACTTAACGTTAGATCAAGAAATCGCAATAGCAACAAAGAATCAAGCAAAATTTATTGTCACAGGCCATAGCCTTGGCGGATCTGTTGCGCCTTTGTTTGCTGCATATCTTCATACAAAATATAAAGTTTCTGGTGATGATATACAGCTAATCACCTATGCAGAAGGCCCTATATATATGGCGGATTTTGTACAGAAGTATGAATCAACTTTTTCTCATTATATCCATTTCTATAACATTGGGAATCCTAATTGCCAAACTTCAATCATTGGTGACCCTGTAGTTAGTCTGCCTCTTATCTTTAAAACTCACCCATTTGGTTATAGTCAGCTTGTCTCAGATGATTCAGATAAAAATGGTGGGTTGGCTCCTTTAGTGCCAAAGTCTGCACCTGAAAAAATAAAATATCTCTTATCTTTACATTCAATGAATGACTATCAAGCCTATATTCAAGAAACTTACATTAAAGGTCAGAAGTTTGTATTTTGGATATAAGTAATTTTAGCTAGTCGTCCCTGAAAAATAGCCTCATCCCTTATAAACACGACGATTTCACTTGAAATTTTGAGAGATAAATTACAAGATTTATAGCATCTATGATGTAAAACCTTGCAATTTCATGCGTAATAAAGATCAAGAATTTGAAGAAAGCAAAGACTTTTTTAAAACAGAGCTATCAGCACAAATTGACCTTGGCCACAAGCTATGTTTATTAGCTGATTTTGTTGACTGGGATAAGCTGGAAAGGCATCATCTTTCAAATAACTTTAGTGAGTCGACGGGTCGTCCAAGCAAGCGACTTCGTCAGGGAAAGCGCACAAACAGTATGAATTTGGTGTTAAGACATCTATTGTGGCCACTGCAAAATCTGGTTGGGTCCTATGCTCACATGCAATACATGGTAATCGATACGATGGTCATACACTGAAAGGCGCTTTGTTAAAAGCAAAAGAGTTGAGCGGCGTTCAAGTCAAAGAAGCACATGTTGATCGTGGTTATCGAGGTCATGGTATTACGGATATTGCTGTGTATCGTTCAGGTCAAAAGCGAGGTATTAAAAAGCGGATGAAACGGCGCTCAAGCATTGAGCCACTGATTGGTCATTTAAAGTCAGATCATGGTATGGATCGCAATTATCTCAAGGGTAAGTCTGGAGATAAAATCAATGCCATTTGTGCAGGCATTGGTATCAACCTTAAGCATGTGCTTAGATTACTAGCACCTGCATAGCAATACAACCATTTAACTCGTCAAAGATAATAGGATAGGCCTTGGCTTACGAAACGCGCTTGCCCGTATTTTTTGCAAACTGTATATATTACAACCTGATAGAGGCATGATACTCAAGAAATCAAAATATTTGATAAGACATTTTTATGGGTAGGTGTATTTTGAGTCATGAACTATGAAAAAATTTGACTTTTTCAGGGACGACTAATTATGGCCATAACTTCCTTGGGCACCCAACGATAGTCACGTGGATTCCCGCCAGGTAAGGATGGCAGCGCCTTAATGTGCAAAACTCCAGCAATTTTATTGGTGTTTTTATTGTTTTTTGTAGTAATCTAACAACATTCAAATAATAGTTGGCATTTTTAAGAAAACTGTTATAGTTGTTTCAGCGATTTTAGAATACTTTGGGGTATTTCCATAACGAACTGTTGTTATATTGAAGGCATTTATCCAGATGTAAGGTTGGGACTTTCTAAAAAGATAAAAATGCTATAAAACAGTTGATGGTTACGATATAACTAGCGTATATATGTTGGCCTTTAAAGATATAAATAAAATTAAGCTTCAATGATTGTTGAGTTTAACTGAATTAAAAAAAGGAGAAAATGAATGATTATTGGTGTGCCAAAAGAAATAAAAAACCATGAGTATCGCGTTGGCTTAACGCCTGGCAATGTTGCTGAGTTTATGCATCATGGGCATAAGGTGATTGTTGAGCATAATGCCGGTGATGCTATTGGGTTTTCAAATGAAGATTATGTTACCGTTGGCGCTGAAATTGTGCCAACAGCAAAAGATGTCTTTGATCAGGCAGACATGATTATTAAAGTAAAAGAGCCACAACCTGACGAGTGTAAAATGCTTAAAAAAGGACAGCTATTGTTTACCTATTTGCATTTGGCGCCTGATCCATTGCAAACAAAGCTTTTACTTGAATCAGGTTGCACAGCAATTGCTTATGAAACCGTCACGGACAATGAAGGTCGTTTGCCTTTATTAACGCCAATGAGTGAAGTGGCAGGACGTTTATCAATTCAAGCAGGTGCGCATTGTTTAGAAAAAGCACAAGGTGGCAGTGGGGTACTACTTGGTGGTGTGCCTGGTGTGAAATCGGCAAAAGTCGTTGTTATTGGTGGTGGCGTTGTTGGACTTAATGCTATTCGTATGGCGATTGGCATGGAAGCCCATGTGACGGTATTAGATAAGTCGCTAAATCGTTTGCGCGAACTAGACGATTACTTTGGACCAAAGCTTAATTGTATTTTTGCAACCAAAGATAATTTGGAAAAATATGTACAAGAAGCAGATTTAGTCATTGGTGCGGTTTTAGTGCCAGGTGCCGCAGCACCAAAACTTGTGACAAAAGAGATGATTAAGTCGATGCGTAAAGGCTCGGTCGTTGTGGATGTTGCGATTGATCAAGGTGGATGCTTTGAAACATCAAAGCCAACAACACATCAAGAACCAACGTATATTGTTGATGAAGTTGTACACTATTGTGTGGCTAACATGCCAGGTGCGGTTGCCAGGACATCAACGGTTGCTTTAAATAATGCAACATTACCATTTGCATTAGCGTTGGCAAATAAAGGTTATAAAAAAGCAATGGCAGAAGATAAGCATTTGAAAAATGGCTTAAATGTACATGAAGGGGCTCTGACTTCTGAGCCTGTCGCTTTAGCGCTTGGTTTGCCATATGTTAATGCAGATAAAGCGCTTGGATTAGTCAATAACACCCACACAGAGATGGCATAAACCAATAAGCTCAATTTTGCTTTGCTTGATGATAAATTTTTTATCATCAGCAAGCTTGCTAATAGATTCATAAACACTTTGCGCGTGTGTTTCAAATTTTCTCCCGCAGCTTTGGCAAATAAATAACTGGCATAACTGATCACTTGGATGGCAACATAGGCTATAGGTGTGCGTGGCATCAATTTTGTGTGCGATATGATGAGATTGTAAAAAATCAAGTACGCGATACACGGACATGATTTTTATCTCAGGCTTGTCTTTTTTTAATATTGCTAATAAATCATATGCGCTAATGGGCTGGTTTTGTGTGATTAATGCTGCAATTACCTTTAAGCGCAGAGGTGTGAGCCTGATCTGATGCCTAAGGCAATAAGCTTTAATATCATTGAGCTTGATCATGATTTGATATGCTCTTTGATTAAACCAATCCCATACAAAAGTGCAATAATCATAGTAATACAAAAGCTTACAGGTAAATCAATATAAAAGGCTGCGGTTAATGCAACCCAGATTGTGCCAATTGCTACAGCAATACTTAAAGCAATGCAGCGATAAAAGCCATCACACCATTGAAGCGCAATGGCAGCAGGGCCAATCAATAAAGCAAATACAAGTAACACGCCTACGATTTGACAGGCCATAGTTACCGTGAGGGCTAAGATTAAAAAGAAGATAACGGATAAAGGGCGATTTGGAACATGTTTGGCTTCGGCAAGTGTTGGGTCAATGCTGCTAAAGAAAAGTGGTCGAGCAATAATAAGAAGCGTTAAAATGATAACACACGTCATAATGATCAACAGGGTGATTTGTGTCAGTGAAACAGTTAATATATTGCCAAATAAAATAGACATAATTGAACCGGCATAGCCGCTTTGATATAAAAATAAGAAATAAGCGCCAAGACCTAAAAAAAAAGTAAGCACAATACCAACTGCCAGATCATTTTTTTTAATCTTATCTCCCAAAAGTCCCATAATAATGCCAGCAAGAACGTTGGCAATAAGCTGTCCTGATATGGCGGATATCCCAATTAAAACACCACCGGCAGCACCAGATAGGCTGATATGACCTAATCCATGTGCAGCAAAAGCCGTTTTGCGTAATACAACAAAAAAGCTGACAATACCACAGATAATCG
Organism: Facilibium subflavum; assembly: GCF_003574485.1. GTDB lineage: Bacteria > Pseudomonadota > Gammaproteobacteria > Francisellales > Francisellaceae > Facilibium > Facilibium subflavum. The sequence continues at coordinate 40,020 of NZ_QLIT01000147.1, read as the reverse complement.
CAATTAATGTGCCAGCGATAAAGGCGTATTGCATAAAGCTATAAGTTAACATCGGCATCTTCTCTTAAGCAGGGTAATTCATGGCAAAAATGTACCTGCTGGTTTTTAAAGTGAATAAACGTATCTAACTCATGGGCAATTTCATGCATATCATGAGAGATGATTAATAATGTTAAATTTTTTTTACGGTGAATGTATCTTAATACATTAATAAAATCATGTTTTGCTTGAGGATCTAAATCGGATAAAGGTTCGTCTAAAAGGATGAGTTTAGGCTGGTTAATCAATGCCTGCACAAGGTAAATACGTTTTTTTTGACCGCCGGATAAGGTGTGAAAGGGTTGGTTCACATAGTGTCTGGCGCCAACAATTTCAAGTAGGTTATAAAGTGTTTTGGTAAAATTTTTGCCAAAGTGTGGCCAACCCCAGGCGCTTCCCTTGTAGCTTGCCTTAATTAAAGTAAGGGCTGTGGTATTATCCATAACGTTAATCTCTCTTTCTTGAGGGATATAGCTTATCTGCCGGTTTGCTTTTTTAGGTGATTTGCCCATAACGGTAATTTCACCACCTACAGGGGGTAGTATTCCAAGAATGGTTTTAAAAAAGGTGGATTTGCCAATACCGTTTTCACCAACGATGCCCACCCATTGGTTGGTTTTAATGGTGATATCTAACGGTTTTGTTAATGCTTTGTGTCCAAAGCCTAAAAGAAGATTGTGGCAAATAATGTTATTTGTCATGGTTATTTAGCTCATTTAATGCTTTTTCGACCTGATCAAGTGTGGAAGAAAGCCACGTGATCACATTGTTATTTTGCGGCATGGTTTCATAAACACCAACAACGGGGATATTGTTCTTTTGAGCTAAAGCCAGTATTTTTGCCGTTTGGTCATCTTTTACCTGCAGGTTATAAAATAGCAATTGAACTTTTTTCTGTGTGAATAATTGTTGATAAGCAATAAACATTTGCGGTGTGGGTTCTGCATCATTCATGATTACCCATTGAAATTTGGTGCCAAGCATTTTAAAGCCCAAGGCTTGCGCCATGTAATTAAAAACAGGTTCGGTTGCTGTCACCTTAAGCCCTGATGTGCTGTCCTTGATCGTTTGAATTTGTTTGTCAATTTTTTCATAGCGCTGTAAAAATGTCTGTAAATTTAATTCAAAGGTTTTTTTATGTTTAGGATCTATCTGGCTAAATTTATCAGCTAATGTTTGTGCAAGTGTCCGAAAGGTTGCAGGTTGATACCATATATGGGGGTTAGCTCCCTTTTTAACCTGCATAAGTTCAGCAACGTTAATAACGGCAACTTTATTATTGCTGCTTTGCGCATTAAGTAATTGCTGCATCCATGGGTCATAGCCGGCACCATTAAAAATAATAATCTGGGCTTTATTAATCGCAATAGCTGTTTTTGTGGATGTGGTAAACAAATGTGGGTCTGTATCTGGATTATTGATAATGCTGTTAACTTCTACATAATCCCCGCCAATAAGCGATGCGATATTACCATAAAAATTCTCTGCTGCAACGATATGTATCTTTGCTTGTGACAGTTGAAACGTCATTAGTACAATTAACAGTAAACCAGTGAAATATCTAAGTATTTGCTTCATTATTATCTCTTTGAGACGATTCCATTTTATGTGATAATATCACATTTTTTATATTGTACAATACAAATCAAATAGAGATATCCAGAAAGCGTTGTAAATTGAAGTTACGTACTTCCTATTTTTATATATTACGTCAAGGACTTCTCATTCATGCTGTCTGGTTGGTTACTAAATATTCTCAGTGCCGTCATTCCTGAAAAGCAAAGCTTTGGCGGGAATCCACGCCAGAGTTGTTCCTGAGCAATAAAGGTTGTAGCCGTATGCAAAGACTGATCCAATTGCAGAAAACCTAAAAGAATAGCCTTTTGGGTTTGGCCGTTATTGCCTTGAGTTACTTACGTTTATCACATGGATCCCCGCCAGGCGAGGACGACGCTCCTTTGATAAGGAACACATTTTGGTTTTGGCCATTGGTAAGAATGGCAACATATATAAAATGAACTATGCTCTAAAAACCATAATAAAATTTTACAGCACAGTTAATGCAGACCCACCAGATCAAACTAAAACCATCAAAGATAAAAATTGCGATGTTAGTAAGCTTTTATCTATTTGTGCTGGGTGTATGCTTATTGCTGCTAAACGATCGTTTATTATACCTTGCATTGTTGTTATGGTTATTGGCATTATTTGCGCAATTTTATTATTGGATTAAACAGGATCAATTACAAATCATCATGCTTTTATTGATGGCTTATCGGTCTCAGATGAATTTATATATCACCGGGCGGTGGTTTGATAATGTCTTTGTAGATAAAAAGTATTTTTTTGCGCATTTTTTCTATATGGAACTATGTGTTATAGCGCAAGGGAAGAAGATTAAAAAGTCATTCTGGTTGTTTAAAGATAACTTCTACACCGAGGCAGACCGGCGTCGGCTGATTCAGTATTTGATGTCTGAAAATGGATGATTCTTCAGCAAAATCAAATTGAACAAAGAGATTGTATAGCGGCAGTGAGACGTACGTGTTTTAGGTGCTGATGATGGGTAATCAATCAATAGCGCTTTTTTAGCAGGCGCATCGATATTAACCCTAAAATACCACAGACGATACCAACAATTGATGGACCAAATACCACATTAACATCGTGAATTAAAACCTCAGAAACTAATGGTGCAAAGCCGCCAACTAATGCAAATGCCAGGTTATAACCAATAGCAACACCAGAAAATCGTACATCTGTTGTAAAAGATTCACATAAAATGCGCATAAATAAACCGGTGGTAACCGATGGTATAAAAGAAATAATCACAATCCCAATAAATACCCAGCCTGCCGTATTAAGACTTATAAGTAAAAATGCAGGGTAGCTAAAGATAATAAGGCAGGCTGCCATGATGACATATAGTTTCCGATAGTTAATATAATCAGTTAATAAACTTGCTGCGAAAATCACAATAATATTAATAACTGCGCTTGCCAGAACCATCGGGTCAAAAAAAGCATGGGTATAGTGTAAATGGCTTTGCAAATATTTTGGTAAATAAAGTGAAACAACAACGCCATTAAACGCGACAATAATAACACATAAAATTGCACCAACCTGGCTTTTAAACTGCTCTTTAAGCAAAACAAGTAAGGGAAATTTTTGTTTATTTTTTAATGTGCTGAAAAGCTTTGTTTCTTCCAGGCGCTGGCGGATATAAAACCCAACAAAGGCAACAAATGAGCCGCTTATAAAGGCAGCACGCCAAGCGTATTGACCAAAAACAGCATGTAGAACTATACTCATGATGTCACCGAGTAAAAAGCCTAAAAAGACCATGGCAAACATGATCCCAAGTGCCAATCCTCTGCGCTCAACAGACTCATAGACAAACACAATGGCACCAGGCAGCTCGCCACCTAGGGCAAACCCCTGAATAACTCTTAATAAAACAAAGATAATTGGTGCCGTCAAGCCAATTTGTGCATAGGTTGGCATTATACCCATTAAAAGCACACAAACACCCATCAGCAAGATAGTAAACGAAAAACTTTTTTTGCGCCCAATGTTATCACCAAGCCAGCCAATAAAAAAACCACCGATTGGGCGCACGATGTAGGCAATAGAAAAAATCGCCACAACAATCAAATTTTTAATATATTCAGATTGAATATCAACAAAAAATGCCTGAGTGATCTGGTCAGAAAAAAGGATGTAAAGTATAAAATCATAAAACTCCAACATCCCACCAGTTCCTGCTAAAACAGATACTTTAGCAACATTATCCTGTGATTTTATTTTTGACATTTTGCCTCCTTGAAGTTGATGCTTTTAATAGAAATAGTGGAAAATAAGATGAATATACTTTGACATAAAAGGATATAAAGATTCTGTCATTTATTTTTTAGGCTTTGTTTTAAGATTTTCCCATGACTTCTGCCAACGACTGATATTCTCCCTGGCAATGCTGTTAAAGTAGGTATCAGGAGATAGCTGGTGCGGGCTTTTATCTGGGTTTCGCATGTGTTTTTCCTGACCAAGATATAAATCCAGTGTTTTATTAAAACACAATACCAGTGTGTTTTGCATATCTGTGCCATAGGATTTAATAACTTGTGATAAAAAAGCATTACTGAACATTTGTTGTGGGCTTTTTTCTTCCAGATCATTAATAATCTGCATTAAAATGCCTCGTGTAATGTCTTTTCCGGTTTTATTATCAATGATTTGAATATCTTCTCCACTATGCACCAGTGACTCAATGTCTTCCATCGTGATATAACTACTTGTATTAGTGTCATAAAGGCGCCTGTTGGGATATTTTTTTATCAGCCGAGTTTTTGCAGCATCACTTGTAGGCATATCATATATCTCATAAAACTGATCTATTAAGAACTATATCATAAAAATCTTACACAGGGTTATTAATATCAATAAAATGATGGTCAATTTTAAATTGTTTTGCTAAATGCTCTCCAAGTGCGTTGATACCATAGCGCTCAGTAGCATGGTGTCCTGCGGCAATATAGGTAATGCCTAATTCATTGGCAATATGTGTGGTTCTTTCTGAAATTTCCCCTGAGATATACACTTCAGCACCGGCATGAAAAGCCTGCTCAATAAAATCTTGCGCACCGCCTGTGCAAAGCGCGATCTTACTGATTTGTTCTTTATCAGGTCCAACAACAAGTGGTGCTCTATCAAGCACCTTTTCAATGTTGCTTGCCAGTTGATCAGTTGAGATAGCGGTACTTTGACATATAATGCCATAGCTTGGATGTGTATTGGTATCAAAAGGGCCTAAGACTTTCAAGTCAAGTCGTTTTGCAAGCTGGGCATTATTGCCACAACTTGGATGAATATCTAATGGTAAATGATAGGCAAAAAGATTAATGTCATGCTTGATTAATTGTGAAATGCGTTGATATTTCATACCAGTAATTGGATAAGATTCATTCTTCCAGAAATAGCCATGGTGGACGATGATTGCATCTGCCTTCATTTCAATGGCTTTCTCAATTAACGCAAGGCTTGCCGTAACACCTGTGATTATTGTTTGGATTTCTTTTTTCCCTTGTACCTGCAATCCATTGGGGCAGTAATCTTGGATTTCGTTCACAGCAAGGATTTCATCCAGGTGTCTTTTTAACTCGTTGCGATCAATCATGATAGTCCTTTATATTATTTTTACAGCATGGTTCCTGGTATTCTAGCCAATTTCGTATTGAAATGTCATAGTTTTTACCCTGTTATTGCCAGAATTGCTGCAAAATGGTTTACCGGTGGTATAATGGGGAAAAAAGAAAATAGACGATAGGTAACCCCGTTGAATAAATTAACGCAGTTAAAGTCAATGACTAAGGTCGTGGCAGATACAGGTGATTTTACACAGATAAAAAAATACCAGCCGCAAGATGCAACAACAAACCCAAGCTTGTTGCTAAAGGCGGTTTTGATGCCAGAATATGATGAAGTGGTGAAAAGTGCTTTATCAAATACCAAAGACATCAATAAGGCGATGCTTAATATTTCTACAGCCTTTGGCGTGGAGATATTAAAAGTCGTTCCTGGGCGCGTCTCTACTGAGGTTGATGCAAGGCTTTCATTTGATTGTGAAAAAACAATTGAATATGCGCGAGAGTTAATTGCCAGTTATCAGGCGCATGGGGTTGACAAAGATCGTGTTTTGATTAAAATTGCATCAACTTGGGAGGGCATTAAAGCAGCTGAAATTTTAGAAAAAGAAGGTGTTTGCTGTAATTTAACGCTAATGTTTGATTTGGTTCAGGCGATTGCTTGTGCGCAAAGTAATGTGTATCTTATTTCACCTTTTGTTGGACGAATTACCGATTGGTATATGAAACAACAAGGGCAAAAAGATTTCCCAGATGTCGCAGAAGATAAGGGTGTGCAATCTGTGAAAGAGATTTATCAGCATTATAAGAAATTTGGCTACCAAACTGTGGTGATGGGGGCAAGTTTTCGCCATGTTGGCCAGATTGAAGCGTTAGCAGGTTGCGATGCATTAACGATTTCGCCTGAATTATTGGCGCAACTTGAGTCAGATCAAGCTTCACTTGTACAGCAATTATCTAAAGATGCAGTCCCATTAGCAGATCATACAGATACAATAATTGATGAGAAAATGTTTAGATGGGCGATGAACCAAAATCCAATGGCAACAGAAAAATTAGCCGAAGGAATAAGAAAGTTTGCTGAAGATACAGTAAAGCTTGAAAGTATTATTAGCCAAAAAATTAAGTAAAAAAGATGATGATGTCCAAGGCGTATCCAAATATACATAAATCCATCCCAGTTCAAGTGGGCAATGTAACAATCGGTGGCGGAGCGCCTGTGGTTGTACAATCAATGACAGATACAGCAACAGCTGACATTGAGAAAACCGTCAATCAGATTTTGGCACTTTATCGTGCCGGTAGTGAAATTGTCCGGATTACGGTGAATGATGAAGCAGCTGCCAGGGCGGTAAGCCAGATAAAAGAAAAGCTTTTGCAAAAGGGATGTGATGTGCCTTTGGTTGGGGATTTTCATTATAATGGCCATAGACTTTTGCATGAGTTTCCTGATTGTGCGCGGGCATTGGATAAATATCGAATAAATCCAGGCAATGTTGGTTTTGGGAAGAAAAAAGACACACAGTTTGCGCAGATTATTGAAAAGGCGATTGAATATAACAAGCCCGTACGAATTGGTGTGAACTGGGGTAGTTTAGATCAAGCGCTTTTAGCAAAATTAATGGACAATAATGGTCGTTTGCCCACCCCTTTATCTGCCCGTGAAATTATGCATAAGGCATTGATTAGCTCAGCATTAGAAAGTGCGAAATATGCAGAGTCTTTGGGTTTGGCGGAAAACAAGATTATTATCTCTTGCAAAGTCAGCGATGTGCAAGATCTTATCTTAGTCTACCAGAAGCTTGCCAAAGAATGTAAATATCCACTGCATTTGGGGTTAACCGAAGCTGGAATGGGGATTAAAGGTATTGTTGCCAGCAGTATAAGCTTGGGTATTTTATTACAACAAGGCATTGGCGACACCATTCGTGTATCATTAACGCCAGAGCCTGGGGCGCCTAGAACAAATGAAGTAAAAACCTGTTTGGAAATTTTGCAGACCATGGGGTTAAGAGCATTCAACCCAACGGTTTCGTCTTGCCCTGGTTGCGGGCGTACAACAAGCACGTTCTTTCGTGAATTAGCGGATAAGATTCAAAATTATCTATATACACAGATGCCGTATTGGAAAGCAGATTACCCTGGTGTTGAGAACATGAAGGTGGCCGTGATGGGATGTGTGGTAAATGGTCCAGGTGAAAGCAAACATGCCAATATCGGTATTTCATTGCCAGGCACGGGGGAGGCGCCGATAGCCCCTGTATTTATCGATGGTAAAAAGGCGTTTACCTTGCGTGGTGATAATATTGCAGATGAGTTTATGCTAATCGTTGCGCAGTACGTTAAAGATAATTATAAAACAATCAATGCCTGAGGGATTTGTTGAGATTGCGCTTGGCCTTGCGCATATCCAGGCTTTTTATAGCAATTGCCAGGGTGGGGCGAGCGCTTCGCCTTTTGCTTCATTGAATTTCAGTGACAATGTCGGTGATGCTTTCGTGCATATAGAAGAAAATCGTCGGCGCCTATTTAATTATCTTAATCAAGAGGCTTCTATACGCTGGTTGCATCAAGTCCATGGGAATCAAGCGGTATTGTTTGATAGCGTTTTGAATAAAGACACAAAAGCAGATGCCATTATTGCAACACAAAAAAATCAGCTATGTTTAGTGCAAACCGCTGATTGTTTACCCATACTTATCGCAAGTTGCGATCAAACCAAGGTTGCTGCAATTCATGCTGGATGGCGAGGCTTGCTAAATGGTGTGATTGAAAATACATTAACACAATTTGACAGGCCTTTTATTGCGTGGCTTGGGCCTGTTATCTGTCAGCAGTGTTTTGAAGTTGGTGAAGAAGTTATGCGTATGTTTACACAAAAAAATATACAATGGGCAAAGGCTTTTAAGGCAAAATCTGATACTAGATATTTAATGGATTTAAAGGCAATTGCCAAATCGATTATACAACAGTGTGATTGTATCAATATCATAGATGCGAAGTTATGCACTTATGAAAACCCGGATCAGTTTTTCTCCTATCGAAGGGATGGCAAAACGGGTCGCCAGATCAGTGCCATTATGATAACAGATAAATAAAAATAAATAGCACAAGTTCGAAATAAATTATAAACGATTGATGCCATTTAGTGCGGCAACACGATAAGCTTCTGCCATTGTTGGGTAGTTAAAGGTTGTGTTGATAAAGTACATCAACGTATTGGCTTTACCTTTTTGCGACATAATCGCCTGGCCGATATGAATGATTTCAGATGCCTGATTGCCAAAGCAATGAATCCCTAATATTTTCAAGCTGTCTCGGTGGAAAATTATCTTTAACATGCCCGTTGTTTTACCTGAAATTTGCGCGCGTGCAAGATCTTTGAAAAAAGCATGGCCAATTTCATAAGGGATTTTCTCCTCAGTAAGCTCTTGTTCTGTTTTTCCAACAGAGCTTATCTCAGGCAGGGTGTAAATGCCAGTTGGAATATCTTTGATTAAGTGTGCATCACATTTACCAAAGATGATATGTGAGGCGGCAAATCGGCCCTGGTCAAAGGCAGCAGAAGCTAAAGAAGGATAACCCACAACATCACCAACAGCATAAATATGTGGGTGTTTTAGCGTTTGGTAATTTTCATTAACTTCAATGGAGCCACGGATATTTGCTTCAATGCCGAGGCTATCAAGCCCAAGTTGATCAGTGTTACCGGTTCGCCCTTGCGCAAATAGCAGATAATCAGATTTGATGACTTTATTTGATTTTAAACTCATGATAACTTCATGGTCATTGGCGACAACCGTATCATAATGCTCATTATGTCTTGTACGAATACCTTGTTCACGAAAATGGTAACTGAGCCCATCAATAATCTCATGGTCCAGGAATGATAACAACCGTTGACGATTATTAATTAAATTTACACGAATTTTAAGTGTGCGAAAAATAGAAGCATATTCACAACCAATAACACCTGCGCCATAAATCGTAATTGATTTAGGGCTTTCTTTAAGGTGTAAAACACTATCTGCATCTAGAATCCTTGGGTGGTTAAAATCAATATCACTTGGGTGATAAGGTCTTGAACCTGTCGCGATTACAAAGTATTTAGCCGTGTAAGTTTCGTTTAAGGTTTCATGTTCATTTTGCCGGTGAATACAGATGGTGTGTGGGTCTGTAAATTTTGCAAAGCCATGTAGCATTGCCACATCATTGCGTTTATAAAACCCTGTTTTCAGCTCAGTTTGCTGTTGAATTACGTGATTGGCATTTTGTAACATTTGTGGATAGCTATAATCATGGTATTTCTTATGAAAAGCAAAATGCGCAACAGTGTGCCGAAGGGCTTTTGATGGGATAGTACCACGATGTGTGCAGTTGCCACCAATCTCTTTGGCTTCAACGATAGCAACAGATAATCCGGCTTTGGCAGCTTTAATTGCTGCACCCTCACCGCCTGGACCTGAGCCAATTACAATAACATCATAATCAAACTGCATAGAGCTTGCCTTTAATTAGCATGGAATAGTTGGCGCTGATTGTAGCACAGCAGGCACGTTTTGTGAAAATAAACAGGCACTTATTGATTACAATCAATAGCAAAAAAAAGGTGACAATTTATCTTAGGCTTATAAACTAAAACGTAATGTTTTGTTGAGTTATAAAAATATATGCAAAAAAGTTTACCCGTTGTAGATCAGCCAATTATTGGTGAGATTAATTTATCTGGTTCTAAAAGCCTTGCGAATCGAGTATTGTTAATTGCCGCATGTGCCAAAGGTGTCTCAGTTATTGATAATGTACCAGCGAATAAAGATGTCTTAGCTGGCATTAATGCACTTGAATCATTAGGTGTGGCATTTGCATACGACCCACAGGTAAGGCGTATTAAAATAGAAGGTTGTGGAGGCGTCTTCCCCAATAAAAAAGCAAGTATTTTTTGTGATGAAGCAGGCACCTTAACACGCTTTATTCTTCCATTATGTGCAGTACAAATGACAGGTGAATATTTTATTGATGCGGCCAAAAGAATGCGCCAAAGACCTATTAAAGAACTGCTTGATGTGCTTACTGATCTTGGAATGAAGGCAATGTATCATGAGAGAACAGATCAGCTACCAATGACGATTAAGTCTTGTGGTTTAGCAGGGGAAAGTGTAACGATTTCAGGAGATAAAAGCAGTCAGTTTCTATCAGGGCTTCTTCTTGCAAGCCCTTTAATAAAGAAGCCATTATTGATTCAATCAAAAACAGATCATCCTCAGCCCTATGTCAAGATGACATTGCAGTTAATGCGGGATTTTGGTGTGGATGTGACGATTAAACAAGCCGGCTATACGATTGAAAAAGATCAATGTTATCAATCAAGAGATTATGTGATTGAGCCAGATATTTCAACGGCTTCTTATTTTTGGGCGGCTGCGGCGATCACGCAAGGCCAGGTTAAAGTGAAAAATGTAAGCAAAAAAGCCATACAGGGCGATATTCGTTTTTTGGATGTTTTAGCACAGATGGGGTGTGATGTGATAGAAGAAAGCGGTGGTATCACGGTAATTGGGCACTCTAGTCTTCAGGGCGTTAATATCAATATGCGTAATTTCTCTGATACATTTATGACGGTTGCTGCGATTGCCTGTTTTGCGCAAACACCTACACATCTTACAGGGCTTGCCCACACGAAGGGGCAGGAATCTGATCGGATTCTTGCAATGTATGAAGGCTTATCAAAGCTTGGTGTGTATGCCAAAATAGATGAAGACAGTATCTATATTGATCCAAAAAAATCAAAGCTTCGTTCGGCAACAGTACAAAGTTATAACGATCATCGTATTGCCATGTCTTTAGCGCTTATTGGATTAAAACAAGATGGCGTTGTCATCGATGGTGCGCAAAGTGTGAGTAAAACATGCCCGGATTACTTTGAAAGGATGAATAAAATGATTCAACAAACCGTGATTTAGCGTTACACTGTATGCTTAAAATAGCAATGGAATTAATTGTGCATGCATTCTAGACAATCAGAAGATTTACAGCAATTGTTAGCACGTTTTAATGCAAGGCATAGTTTATGCATTTCTTTTGAAGAATTGCCATTTTTTGAGCAGCTAAAAGCGCTTCACCACTATGACAGCAGTGGTTTTCTAAAAAAAAGCAATGCACGTGGTGCAAGATTTTCAGCTGATCAATGGCCTTTCCCAGGCAAATTGTTTGAAGTAATAATTCTTGTCAATGTGTTCTTTGAGGATGAAGCCGTCAATCATGCGATCGCAAAAGAGGTTACACGCGTGTTAAGTGATGATGGCTATTTATTGATTGTTCAAGAGACCAATATTCCATTGCGAAGCATCAGCAAGTGGCTGTATAAGGAAAAACTTGAGAAAACGCAATGCCATTACTATGATGATTTTGCTGTAAATCGCTTAAGCAGCTGGTTAAGCTGTGTTTTCCCTCAGGTTTATTCTTGTTGTTTTACTGCGTGTTTTGCTAAAAATGTATTGCCGCTGACACCTTTGTTTGCCAATGCAGGGCAGTTAAAACCTGCACGTAGTAAATATGCAGTTGATATCAAAGCACATAGCTAAAGGTTAAAGAATGTTATTTACCACAAAAAAAGTAACGATTTATACGGATGGTGCTTGTAAAGGGAACCCTGGAAAAGGTGGCTGGGGGGCAGTTTTACAATACAAACATACAACCAAAGAAATTTATGGTGGCGAGGAGGATACCACAAACAATCGCATGGAGCTTATGGCTGCCATTAAGGCACTGTCAAGTCTGAAAAGGCATTGCGATGTGGATCTTTATACGGACTCTAAATATGTACAGCAAGGCATTAACAGTTGGCTTGAGAATTGGAAAAAGCGTAACTGGCAGACGGCTGCTAAAAAGGCGGTAAAAAACCAGGATTTATGGCAGAAGCTTGATGCGCTTTGTCAAAAGCATACGATTCATTGGCATTGGGTGAAAGGCCATAGTAACCATCCATTAAATGACAAAGCAGATGCACTAGCAAATAAAGGTGTTGAGGCGTTAAAGTGAGGATTTGATTTGGGGACGAATAAAGAAAAAAAGATTTATGTCATTTATACAGGCGGCACCATTGGCATGGTGAAAACAACCAATGGTTATGCTCCTGAAAAAGGCTATTTACTCAATAAAATAAAAACGATTAAAGATTTTTACCATGATGCTGTACCTGAATTTGTGATTCATGAATATGATCAGTTGATCGACTCAGCTAACATCAGACCTGAAGACTGGATTACCATTGCTTTAGACATTGTTAAGCATTATAAAGCGTATGATGGCTTTGTGATATTACATGGTACCGATACATTGGCATATACGGCATCAGCATTATCTTTTATGCTTAAAAATCTGCAAAAGCCTGTGATTTGTACAGGATCACAAATTCCTATTTCAGAGCTTCGATCTGATGCCACAGATAATATTTTACACAGTTTGATTTTAGCAGCTGATAAGCGTATTGCAGAAGTTTGTGTTTATTTTAATAAGCAGTTAATGCGAGGTAATCGCGCGGTGAAAATTAACTCAGCCGGAATGAATGCATTTGCCTCGCCAAATTATCCACTTTTGGGTGAAGTTGGGATTGATATTGTATTGGATGAAAGTAAGTTATTACAAGCAGAAAATCAATCGATAACAACACTTGAGTTTAAATCGCTTGGTATTCCAAAAATTGCCATTTTAACGATTTTTCCGGGCATGGATGAATCCATTTTAGAAAAGGTATTACAGCCCCCACTTCAAGGGCTGATCCTAAAAACCTATGGTGCAGGAAATATTGCAAATACCCCAAATATCCTGCGTATTTTATCTAAAGCAAGCCAAAGTGGGGTGATTATTATTAACTGCTCACAATGTTTACAAGGTGGCGTTAAAATGGGCGCTTATGAAGCCAGTATCGGTCTTGTTAGGGCAGGGGTTTTATCCGGCTTTGATATGACGGATGAGGCGGCGTTAACAAAGCTTTTTTATTTGTTAAGTATCCCGGGATTATCGCATGAAGATATTAAAGAAGCCTTGCAAAAAAACCTGCGTGGCGAGATGACGATTTAGGAGGCCAAATGAAACATTTAACAAAATTATTGAAACAGAATAAAGATTGGGTTAAAAGAATCTGTCAGGAAAAACCACAGTTTTTTCAACAATTAGCCAAACAGCAAACCCCGGGGTATTTATGGATTGGCTGTTCTGATTCCAGGGTGCCAGCCAATGAGATTTTAGGGCTTATGCCTGGAGATATTTTTGTTCATCGTAATGTCGCCAATGTTGTAGTGCACTCGGATTTGAACTTTTTATCTGTACTGCAATATGCTGTTGATGTATTAAAGGTAAAACATGTTTTGGTTTGTGGTCATTATGGTTGTGGTGGTATTAAAGCTGCAACCTGTAATGAATCACATGGCCTGATTGATAACTGGCTTCGCCATGTGCAGGATATTAAGGATAAGCATGAAGCATTGTTGGCACCATTATCTGGCAGTGATTGTATGCAACAAAAGCACGCGGTAATGTGTGAGCTAAATGCCATCGAGCAGGTTGTGAATGTTGCAAAAACTACCGTAATCCAGGATGCCTGGAAGCGTGGGCAAAATGTGATGATTCATGCGGTTGTCTATGGTTTATCAAATGGCTTATTACAACAGATTGGCTTTGGTGTGGAATCTAATGACGAAATCCAATCATTTTATAAAGAGGCGATTGATCAGGTAAAAGCGCAGTTATTCAGTGAAAAGCCATAGTTGTGTGTTTTAATTATAGGCTACATGATTTATTACGATGCTCTGTTCTTGTTGTTGTTCATTCTCGAGGAAAGGTAAAGGAACTTTGAGGCTATTAGAACGACGATTTAAATCGCTATTTTGGTTTGTGTTAGTGTGGTTATCATGACGATATACTATTGAGCTTTCTTCATCAACATCAACTTTTTGCAAATTGTGGTCTCCAATGTCATGAACTGGATCGTTGTGATTAGGCCCAACATAAAGTTGATCATTTTTTCCTGTTGCTGCTTTTATCTGTGCCTTTATAGGAACAACTTCATCATTTTCCTTTCTTGTCGTATTTATAGTGATTCCTTGTTTTTCCAGTTTCTCTGGGTCAGGTGCTTTAGGAAGCGCATTTTTGATGGAACGGTGTACATAGCCTAATGTTAAAATATTTGCAGCAAGATAGAAAGGTGCAGACACTAAAGCTGCTAATGCTGCAATACACTTGCCTCGAAAGCGTAAGCTTTTTAGCGTCTCCCACACATAGCGTGTACCTGAAATAGGAGAAGAAGAAGTAGACACACTCACTTGCAGGTCGTTATTAGCTTTTTTTATTTGCTTTGCAGCATGTATTGCGATATTGCCACCTAGTGATGTTCCGCATAGCTGTATATTTTTATATTTATTACCAGATTGTTTTTGCATATCACAGACAGTATCAACTACACGATTGACCATTTCATTGTGGTTTTTTGTGCCAATATAGCTAACTTGGCAAATATCTTTTCCACGAATGGTGTGGCCTTGCTGATACCATCTACCACATAATTCTTTAGCAGGTTCTTCATCCTTAGGGAAGAATGCATTTGAGCAATTACCATCTATGAGGATAGTCAGTGTATTTTCTTCATTAGCAAACGTAGGTAAAGGATCCTCATTCTTCTCATTTACTTGTATTAGTTGATATGCTGCTTCGGCTTGTGTATAAATATGATTTTTAATATCACTTTCATTTAATGAGTTGTTCCCTGAATTGTAGAGCCAATCCTTGAGTTGTGCATATTCATATTTTTTGAGTAAAGCAGCAATATCATCATTCTCCAATGATTTATTCTTTAGATTTTTTACTAGCTGAAGATAGTCATATAGTTGCTGAAGATAGTCATATAATTCATGTAGTTTATGGTCTTGCAAAAACTCAATCTCTAGGTTATCGAAATCTTTGGCGTGGAGATGATTTCTTAGCGTATTAATCTTGTTAATATCAGCATTGGCCTTTTGCTGTGTTAGATGAGCTGCTATAAAATCTAAATGTCGATTAATCTGGGTATGAATATTTAGATTCGATGCTGGTGCAACCAGCTGTTTCCATAACCAATTCTTCATATACTAATCCCCTGGCGCATTATATGTTTGAGAAAATGGCTACAAAGCTGGGCCGCTATTTGGATCTTTAAGGTCATCTGGTACTTCTATATCATACTCCGTAAGCAATCTTGGCCTCCTGGGTTTGTCATTAGTATCTGTCATAAAAAGCTGTGTAGAATCGGAGCGTTTGATTGTTTTTTGAAATTCGTTATCCTGCATTTTGTTTTGTTTATTAATAAGCGCATCTATGGTAAATGCGAGATTTTCTTGGCTAAGCATATTATTTTGTTGCAACTCTACATATGACTGGCGGAAATTAGGCGTATTAAGTGCTTGGAAAACAGCCTTTATGCGTGCCTCATCATTAAAATCATTCTTAATGAAACTCATGGGATTAATATCTCTTGGGACTTCTGTTTCAAGGTAAGTTCCGTCTTTACATGTATAGGTTACAGTATCAAGTTTCATGATTATCTCCTGTTTTTTAGTAAGGTCATCCATTGTCTATTAGCAGATTAATCATTAAAACGTGGTTATTCCACAAAAAGTGATAATAGTGTTTAAAGAGCGTATATTGCCTGGTAAGCAAGCTTTCTTAAGAAGTTATAATGCTCTTATATTTAGGAAGGTTATCTTCAATATCAATAATGCTTTTACCATAAAAAGGCGACATTATTAAAAGGGGAATCCTTTTTTCCCTTTGCCACCGCGAGGCATCATGCCAGGCATACCTTGGCCTTGTTTTGCTTGATTCATCATGCCCATCATATTGCGCATGCCACCTTTGCCACTCATTTTTTTCATCATTTTCTGCATCTGCATAAATTGTTTTAACAGGCGGTTGATATCTTGCACTTGTGTGCCAGAACCATTTGCAATACGCTGTTTACGAGATGCTTTGATAAATTCAGGTTTACGTCTTTCAAATGGCGTCATGGAGTTAATAATTGCTTCCATTTGTACAAACATTTTATCATTTACCTGATCTTTCATTCCTGCAGATATTTTGCCAGCCCCTGGCATCTTATCAAGCATGCTGCCAATACCACCCATTTTTTTCATCTGCTGAAGTTGTGTTTTAAAATCCTCTAAGGTAAAGCCTTTGCCTTTTTTGATTTTTTTAGCAAGCTTTGCTGCTTCACTCTTATCAACTTTTTGCTCGGCTTCTTCAATTAAAGATAAAACATCTCCCATACCTAAGATGCGCTCGGCAATTCGATCCGGGTGGAAAGCTTCTAATGCATCTGTTTTCTCACCAGTCCCAATAAATTTAATCGGCTTTCCGGTAATCTCACGTATAGAAAGAGCCGCACCGCCTCGTGCATCACCATCAGCTTTTGTTAAAATCACACCGGTTAATGCTAAAGCATCATTAAATGCCTTGGCGGTATTTGCAGCATCTTGTCCTGTCATGCTGTCAACAACAAATAACGTTTCCGTGGGTGAAGTCGCTTGATGTAAAGATTTAATTTCTTCCATCATGTTTTGATCAATGTGCAGGCGTCCAGCTGTATCGATAATAAGCACATCACAAACTTTCTGTTTAGCAGATGTAAGTGCGCGATTTGCAATATCAAGTGGTTTTTCATGCTCATTAGAAGGGCAAAAATCAATATCAAGACTTGTTGCCAGTGTTTCAAGCTGATGGATAGCAGCAGGGCGGTAAATATCCGTACTGACAACCATCACCTTTTTTTGCTGGCGTTCTTTTAAAAACTTTGCCAATTTCGCCGTTGATGTTGTTTTACCTGAACCTTGCAAGCCTGCCATTAAAATAACAACCGGTGGTTGTGCTGCAAGGTTTAGCGTTTCATTTTTCTCACCTAAGGTATGTTCAAGCTCTTTTTTAACGATAGAGATAAATGTCTGTCCTGGACTTAGGCTTGATTTGACTTTTTCACCCAACGCTTCTTCTTGAATGCGTTGAATAAATTGTTTGACAACAGGCAAAGCAACATCTGCCTCTAATAATGCCATTCTAACATCACGCAAGGCGCTTTTTATGTTGTCTTCGCTTAAACGGCCCTGGCCTTTGATTTTATCTAATGTAGTATTTAATCGATCTGATAAACTCTTAAACATAATAATTTACCTTATTTTTTATTTTGCAAAACGCATGCGCATTCAATAACTATAAACAGCCACTATTGTAATAGTTGTGCTTTAATATTGCAGTATTTTTTTTATGGATGTTTTAATTCGCTGAAGTTATGCACTTTAGGTGCCTGAAAATATTTGAGTGATCAACCAGGTAGGATTAATGGGAAGCCCTTGAAAAGCAGTATTTAAAAATGGAAAGTGCGTAACTTAAGTAATGAAATTCGTCACTTTATAATTCAGCATTATTGATGAATCGTGTATAATGCGCACAAATTAATAGCGCTTTAAGTCATAAACGATAATGTTAATGGCGCTTACTAGCGCAAAATACAAGAAAGAAATAAAAAAGGATTAAAGTGATGTCAAAGTATGTTGTATCTGCAATGTATAAGTTTGTAAGTCTTGATGATTTTGAGTCATTAAGAACGCCAATATTAAAAGTAATGCAAGAAAACGGTGTTAAGGGAACCTTGCTTTTGGCAAAAGAAGGTATTAATGGTACGGTTGCCGGCACACAAGCCGGTATCGATGCTTTGTTATGTTATCTAAAATCTGATCCACGACTGGCAGATTTATCACATAAAGAATCATTTGATGACAATATTCCTTTTCATCGCGCTAAAGTGAAATTAAAAAAAGAAATCGTTACATTAGGTGTTGAAGGGCTTGACCCGCGCAAAGTGTGTGGGACTTATGTCAAACCTTGTAACTGGAATCAGCTGATTTCAGATCCAGAGGTTTTGGTGGTAGATACGCGCAATGAATATGAAATCAATATTGGCACGTTTAAAAATGCAGTTAATCCCCACACAGAAACTTTTCGTGAGTTTCCTGAGTATGTGGCTGAAAACCTTGATCACACCAAACATAAAAAGGTTGCCATGTTCTGTACAGGTGGGATTCGTTGTGAAAAATCAACGGCTTATTTGAAGGAAAAAGGTTTTGAAGAGGTTTATCATTTAGAAGGCGGGATTTTAAAATATTTAGAGGAAGTGCCAAAAGAGGAATCTTTGTGGCAGGGCGAGTGCTTTGTCTTTGACTCACGCGTTGCCGTTGATCATGGTCTAGAGAAAGGCCATTATGATCAATGTCATGCTTGCAGACGTCCTATTACCGAGGAAGATAAACAAAAGCCACAATATGAAAAAGGTGTGTCATGTCATCACTGTTATCATGAGACATCAAAAGCACAAAAGGCACGTTTTGCTGAGCGCCAAAAACAAGCAGCATTAGCACGTATGCGAGGAGAAGGGCATATTGGGGAGAAAGCAAAGCAGGCAGCTCAATACAGGAAATCACAAAAAATAAAAAAGCGTCAGTCAGATAGAGAAAAAAATAATGCTTTGCGTCATACCAACATATAACGCACAATAAGACTATCCACCATAGATAAAGCATTGAAAATGAAAGCACGACAGATAAATGCATTAGACAAAGCCGATATGTATTCACATAAAGAAGAGGCTTTGAATACGATTACACATGTAATCGGTGCAATATTAAGTATTGCGGGACTGGTATTACTTATTATACGTGCGATGGATGTAAGTGTGATTAATTTAATTGCTGTTTCTATCTTCGGTGCAACACTTGTGTCGATGTATTGTGCCTCAAGTTTGTATCATGCTGCAAAAAATCCAGTGTTGAAACGCTTTTTTAGGCAGTTTGATCATATTAATATCTATATTCTAATCGCAGGAACGTATACACCAATTGCGCTGGTTGGTTTGCAACCACCTTTTAGCTGGATTGTTTTAACCATTTTATGGAGTGCGAGTGTTCTGGGTATTTTTTATAAGCTTGTTGCTTTTGGTGATAACTGGGTATCTACTGCTTTATATGTGATTATGGGGTGGGTGGCGCTTGGTTTTATTGCGCAACTTATCCAGGCATTGCCCACAGGATGTTTGGCATTTATTGTTTTAGGTGGCATTTTATATACCAGTGGCGTTGTATTTTATATGCTGGATGAGACCATAGAATACTGTCATTTTATTTGGCATTTATTTGTACTTCTTGGCAGTATCATGCATTTTTTTGCGATATACTTTTATATTGCCGCAATGCAATAAACAAGTAATGGATCACCATGGAGAAAAATAAAAAAATATCAGCAATGATTTTAGCCGCAGGGCGCGGCACAAGAATGAAGCCGTTTACAGATACAACACCAAAACCTTTAATTAAAGTAAATGGAATAACACTTATTGAGCGTCAAATTAGCGCATTAGCGCAAGCAGGTATTCAAAGAATCGTTATCAATGTTGCTTATCTTGGACAAATGATTGTTGATACGGTGGGGTTTGGTCAAAAATGGGGTGTTGAGATTATTTATCTGCATGAGCCGGTAGATGCTTTTGATACAGGTGGTGGCATTGTACGGGCACTTCCCTGGTTGAGTGATGCGTTTATTGTTGCAAATGCCGATGTCTTTACGGACTATAATTATAAGGCTTTGCTTGATTCTGCAAATCAACTAACCTCACTTGCGCATCTTGTTTTAGTCCCTAACCCTAAACATAATCTACAAGGTGATTTTTCTTTAAGTACGACAGGATGTATCACTAGCCGCACTGGGTCGACCTATACTTATGCAGGTATCAGTATTTGCAAGAAAGCACTGTTTACTGAAATTCAGGTAAATCAGCGCATCTCATTGCCTGCTATTTGGCAAAGTGCGATTGACAACAAGGCCGTAACAGGTGAAATATTTCATGAAAACTGGTGTGATGTTGGTACACCGGAACGTTGGCAGCAATTAAACGTTTGAAACTTAGTGAAACAAGATTGAAACAAGCGGATAGGCCCGCTCTTGTTCAAGTGTTTTAGTATCATTGATAAATTTATCTTTTACATTGCCTCTATTGGCCATGGTCATATCGTATACCCACATAAACTGCTCTTCAGTCACAGTATCTGCATCAAGTTCAATGATTTGGTTAAGAATAAACTCAAACTCAGTGGCGTTGATATCGCCAGCTTGATAGTGTTGTGCAAGTAAATCAAGACAGTTTTCTGGAATAATGTTTTTCTCAACTGCTGAGAATACACGAATGGCGTTTTGTTGATAGCTGATTTGCGTATGTTTGTCAGGCTGTGAGAAATTCTCAAGCCATTTCATAGTTAAATTAAGCTCTTTTGCGCTTAGACCTGCCTTTTGAAGCTGTTCCTTGATTTCATTTTCGCTGGTGATTTTAATTAAAGCATCGTGGTCATCATCAAAGTTTAATGCTACCTCATAAAAAAGCGACATCAAAATTTGCAAAATATTTGCGTTTCTCATAGATTTATGTGTTCAAAGTTATATACGTTGGTACCCGCCAGGAACCACTTTAATCAGCGATTCCATTTCTAATTGGAATAGTATGCCAGTTATTTGTGTATATGTTAAGTTTGTATATTCAATTATTTGATCAATGGAGGTGCAAGTGGAGTTTATACAGTCATAAATTTGTTGTGCATCATCATCCATATCAAGCTTTGGCAAAGGCAATACACTTTGATGAGGTTTTGATTCAACAGGAAGTATGAGCTCATCAAGAATATCCTGAGCTGAACAGACAAGCTTGGCACCCATTTGAATCAAGTAATGACAGCCTTGCATACTCGGGTGGAAAATATTGCCAGGAGCTGCAAACACGTCACGATTTTGCTCGATGGCATGAAAAGCGGTAATAAGAGAACCGCTTTTATGGGCAGCTTCTATTACAAGCACACCTTGAGAAAGCCCACTGATAATACGGTTTCTTTGTGGAAAGTGATGACGTTTTGGCTGAGATCCTAAGGGGAATTCTGATACAATAAGTCCATTTGACTGTACCTCTTGATAGAGTGATTTGTTTTGATAAGGATAGCAGATATCAATACCAGTGCCTAAAACCGCAATGGTCTTGCCATTTTGTGCTAATGCCTGTTTATGTGCCAATGTATCAATACCAATGGCCATACCACTGGTGATAATTAACTGCTGTGCAATTAAATCAGGTAAAAAAGCATCGATAATGTCCTGTCCGTAGCGGGTATGGTGACGTGTACCAACAACGGCTAATTGGGTCTGGTTTAAAAGGTTAATATCGCCTGATGCAAATAATAATAAAGGTGGTGTTGGAATTTCTTTGAGCAGTTTTGGATAAGCCGCACTGTTTATGGTGATTAGATGGTGCTTGTTGGATTGTTCAAGCCAGCTTTCAATGCGATCATATAAGGGCTCATATTTTTTGTGAATTAAAAAAACAATGCTTTGTTGTGACAGATGCATTTGTGGTTGATATCGGCAAGGGTTGGAGATAAAATCATCAAGGTCAATGCCAAGATGTAAAAGTCTTTGATATATGCGGTAGCTAATAGCAGGGGTTAAATACAGTATTGCTGTTGCTTTGTCATACATTATGCGCCCTTTATTTATTTGTGTGGAAACCATATCATCAGCATTAATCTCTTGGTCAGTATTGGTAATTAAAGCAATAGCATAATGATCACTCAGGCGATAAATAAAACCTTCGCCGTGATATTTTGGTGGGTGATTGTCAGTTTTGTCGCTAAAAAAATAAACACGGCCGCCAAGCATGAGCCCATCTTGCTTGCCAATATCAATTAAGACAGAGTGATATTTTCTGGCAATCTGTATACCTTCAAGTGTGCTGATAATTTTTCCATGCAAGTTTGATTTCAATTGAATCATCGCATCGGGTAGTTTTTGGAAAAGTTCCTGTTTAGGAAGCGCATAGTCGCCTTTTTGAATTTCTTGCATCACGTTCGTGATCGTCATCACTGTCATATTGCTTTGTTGTTTGTTGAAAACTGCCTTACCAACCTGTTTTAATAGATAAGTTTTTTTATCATGATCATCGTGTGAAAATGAATCGACTTTAGCCATTAGATCATATGTTTGGCTTTTTGGGACGTGCGTTACATAAATAATTGTGCCAACAGAGAGTAAAACACGGCCATCGAGTGAATCGGTAATCTCGCCAAGTTGTGGCGTATCTTCAACCAGGTAGTAAGGGACAAAAAAAGTATAATAGGGCTTGATTGCTGTATTTGCCAAGATTAAGCTTGGTGTTATAAACAATAAAATCAGCATTCTCATTATGAATTTATGAAACTTTAAACGCAATTTCAGGCAATTGACTAAGGAATATTTGTGCATTTTTTATAAATCTCGTAGAATGTTGGCAGTTATAAAAAGAACCGACGTTTTGTTTAATTGATAGACGAAACCTAAATGACAGTCAAGGGTTGATAATGAAAATAAAAGCAAATAGCTTTGTAAAAATGCATTTTAAAATTCGTTTGAAAGATGGCAGTATTGCTGAAGATACAAGAAACTATGAGCGTCCTTATGTCTTCCAAATGGGAAAAGGGACATTTTCAAAAAAAGTTGAAAAGGAGCTTCAAGGCTTAAGTGCAGGCGTTAATCGCAAAATTATGCTTATGCCTGAAGATGCCTTTGGTGATAAGCATCCTGCCATGATCTATCAAGTGCCTAAAATGCGATTCCCAGATGATATGGAGCTTGATGTTGGTTTGATCGTTGCTTTTTCACAAAAAGATGGTACGGAGTTGCCAGGTGTGATTACAGAGATTAAAGATAACGAAGTGACGGTTGACTTTAACCATCCATTATCTGGTCAGGTTATTTTATTTGATGTGGATATATTAGAAGTCTCAGATCAGGAGATTGTATCATGAAAGTTATACTGGCAAATCCCAGGGGATTTTGTGCAGGTGTTTCTCGTGCAGTGGATGTTGTTGAAAGAGTATTAAATCTTGAGAAGCATCCAGTATATGTGCGTCATGAAGTCGTACATAATCGTGCTGTTGTGAATGATTTAAAGCAAAAGGGGGCGATTTTTGTTAAAGAATTAGATGAAGTGCCCGATCATTCTGTATGTATTTTTAGTGCACATGGTGTCTCTCAAAGTGTTAAAGAAATTGCTAAAGAGAAAAATTTAACAATCTATGATGCCACTTGTCCTTTAGTAACAAAGGTGCATAAAGAAGTCCAAAAAGCAAGTAATGAAGGTGTTGAATGTGTTTTGATTGGCCATAAAGGTCATCCAGAGGTTGAAGGAACTTTAGGGCAGTATCATAACCAGTATGCTAAAATTTATTTGGTAGAAAATGTTGCGGATGTTCAAAAGCTTCAGGTGAATGATCCATCACGTTTAATCTATGCAACACAAACAACTTTATCAGTCGATGAAACAGCAGGTATTGTTCATGCGCTAAAACAAAAATACCCCAAAATTGCTGTGCCGAAAAAAGAAGATATTTGTTATGCAACACAAAATCGGCAAAATGCGATAAAAGCATTGGCAAAAGAGGTGGACATTGTTTTGGTCGTTGGTTCCAAAAATAGCTCAAACTCAAATCGCTTGCGTGAGCTTGCTGAAAACTCAGGAGTGAAAAGTTATTTAATTGATGATAAAGACGATATTGATACCAGCTGGTTTGTGGATAAAGTAAGTTGTGGCGTTACGGCTGGTGCCTCGGCACCTGAGTATTTGGTGCAGGATGTTGTTTCTTTCTTGCAAAACACATTTAATGCAGAGATCAGTGAGCTTGAAGGTGTTAAAGAAGAAGTAACTTTTCCGTTGCCGCGTTTATTAAAACAAAGACAGAAAATGTGAAAGCTAAAAACAAGATGATAAGAAAGGATAGCAATATGAAAGAAGAACAGCCAGAGCATCGCAGCAAAGGGATTTATATCTTGCCAAATTTATTTACTTCAGCCAGTCTTTTTGCTGGTTTTTTTGCTATTGTCTCAGCCTTTAACAGCCACTTTATCCTGTCTGCTGTTTGTATTTTTCTTGCCGCAATTATGGATAGTCTGGATGGTCGAGTGGCAAGGCTTACAAATACACAAAGTGCCTTTGGTGCAGAATATGACTCATTGGCAGATATTGTTTCATTCGGTGTTGCCCCGGCACTTATTATTTATTTTTGGGCGGTGAAACATATTGCACAGTTTGGTTGGGCGGTGTCATTTATCTATTTAGCGTGCGTTGCTTTAAGACTTGCACGGTTTAATACACAGTTGGAAGAGCAGAGCAAGCGCTATTTTACTGGATTGCCATGCCCATCAGCTGCTGCAACGATTGCGGGGTTTGTCTGGTTTTGCAATAGTTTAGGATATAAAGTTGCCCAAGGGGGTGTAACTTTTTTTGCCACGATCATTACGCTTTACTTATCTGCAATGATGGTCAGCAATATTAAATTCAGAAGCTTTAAGGATTTTGATCTTAAGGGTAAGCTTGTTTTCACCCAAGCAGTGCTTGTGGTCTTTTTCATTGCTGTTATTTTTATTGACCCATCGATAACATTATTTGTGATTTTTATGTTATATGCCTTGTCTGGCAGTTTTGCGGCCGTTTTTTTCAAATACAGGCAGGCAAAAACGACTAAGCATGATGAAGTTGACAAATAAGTGCAGTTAATTGCTGTTTAATGTTACCTTTTTTGGCGCCTTTAATCACAAGATCAATATTAAAACAACTTTCCATTAAATGGTTTAATTGTTGGTAAGAAAAGTAGCGAATAAGCTTTAAATAAGCTGTTTGTTTGCTGCGCCAGATATTGTGGCTAATAAACGTTTTTTGTTGCTCCTGTATGTTTTGATTAGCCAGTAAAATCCAAATTCGCAACTCTCTTAAGATTGCCCACAAGATAACAGCTGGCTCAAACTGTTCATTTAACAGCTGCTGAAGGATCGATAATGATCGCGCTTTTTGCTGGTAAACAATGCTTTGTGTTAGATCAAACACATCATAACTCATAAAGTTCTCAAGAAAATCTGCAATATTTGAACAGTCAAACTGTGTTTGCGCTTGCATGGATAAAAGACGAATAATCTGATCTGCAGCAAGCAGGTTTCCTTCTGTTTTTTGCGCAATCAAAGCAATAGCATCATGGCTAAGCGTGATTTTTTTTTGGTTGTTAATCTCGTGTTTGATGATGCGTATCGCCTCTTGAATACTCACAGGCCATAACTGAATGTGTAAAGCATTCTGTGAAAGTGTTTGAAACCATTTTGCTTTTTGTTGTGCGCTTGTTAAATGGTCAAAAACAAGTAAGTATCGATCTTCTTTATTATTTGTCTGTGTACAGATCTCATTAAGGGCTTGTTGTGTGTTTTTATCAGGCTGTTTTGTAAAGCTTAATTGTAAAAGTCGCTGAGTTGAAAATAAACTCAAGTTATTATGTTGTTGATAAAGGAAGCCGGGTTGTTGTTGTGCAGACTGTTCAGTCACAAGCTCAAAACCTTGCTGTTGATAGTGACATCTGATTTGATCGATAAGCCTTGTTTTTTGGAAGGCTTCATCACCGGTAATAATATAACAGGGAAACTCACGTGTTTTGAGTATTGTTATAGCATCAAAGTAGTTTGCTTTCATCAGTGATACGTATTGAATTAACCAGAGCAACAGTGTAGCGAATTTTATGATAAAACTCAAAAGCTACTGATTGGCTCGTGCAAAATGTTTTCCAAAAATCCACAAAAGGATTATTCCTTACCAATAGTATTTTAGCGTTGGCACTTTTGGCAGAAAAATGTATTTCGTTGTGCAATAACCAGGGATTCAATCAGGCTTTGGCATTTTAAGCAAGGCATCCCTTTTTTGCCATAGACGTATAATGATTGTGAGAAATAGCCAGGTTTCCCTTGTGCATTCTTATAGTCTTTTAATGTTGTTCCACCTTGAGTGATTGCTTGTTGTAAGACATTTTTTATAGCTTGGCAAAGTGCTTTGCATTCATCATAATTAAGTGCGCTTGCTAAACGTGTCGGTTTGATAGCAGCATGAAACAAGCTCTCACAGGCATAGATATTACCAACACCTGTGACAATATTATTGTTCATAATAACAGATTTGATTGTCTGTTTTTTGCTTTTTACGATGTCAAACAGATATGCAGCATCAAAATCATTGCTCAAAGGCTCAGGCCCATAGTTTTTAAAACAGCTGTGTAACAAAGGATCTTCATCACATATATGCCAGTAACCAAATCGTCGTGGATCATTAAAAAATAAAACATTTTGGTTGCTAAGTGTTAAAACGATGTGATCATGTTTTTTGATATGATAGTTTTGTTTATCGGTAATCTGCAAAGTTCCTGACATGCCCAGGTGAATAATTAAGTTGCGCGAATGCATCTTTATGATTAAGTGTTTGCCACGGCGTGAGGTTTGCAAGATTTTTTGACCCGTTAATTTTTTCACAAAATCAGGATCTAGTTCAAAGCGTAGTTTTTGGCGATATAACGTCGCTTTTTCAATATAAGTATTAAGGATGTGTGGCGTAATCCCGTTTTTAACCGTTTCAACTTCTGGCAATTCAGGCATGATAAATCTATTTCTGGCAGCAAATGTTTTTTAACAGAGTAGCTTGTTTGTCCTGAAAGTAAACTATTTTTTAAGTAGAAAGAAATAAGCATTTTAGGTGTGAAATTATGCGTCGTGCCACTTTATTTGATCAAAATAAGGTTTTTTTAAAAAAAACACTTTAAAATCAATCAAGTTATGTTTAAATGCTACAAAATAAATAATTTATTAAGTATCTTGATTTATGAAAAATCGTTTTAACTTGAAAACAATTTTTGCATGGTTTATCTGTTTGCTTGCTGCATTATTCTACAGTTATGATTTTTTTATTCGTGTTGCGCCAAGTGTCATGGTGACTCCTTTAATTCAAGAGCTTGGACTGAATACCGCCGGTATTGGCTTATTAGGTGCGGCATATTTTTATACCTATATTTTATTTCAAATTCCAGCAGGACTAATACTAGATCGTTTTAATACAAAAATAGTTGTCTCTTTTGCCATGTTTACATGTGTTTTAGGGAATTTTTTATTCTCCCACGCAGATGGGTTTATGATGGCTTTTATCGGCAGATTATTAATGGGCTTTGGTTCTGCATTTGGGTTTATCGGGGCCGCAAAATTAGCCGCAATGTGGCTACCGCAACGGTTTTTCTCGAGTTTTATTTCTTTAACAACCATATTGGGATTGTTAGGCGGCTTTTTTACCGATACAGTCCTATCGACATTGGTGAGAGATCTGGGCTGGCGCAATGGTAATGAGGTTTTTACTTATATAGGATTTGTTATTTTTGTTTTAATGTTGATCTTTATCAAAGATAATCCAAAAGCAATCACAGCAAGCCTGCCTAAGCACCAAAGCAACTTATGGCAAAAACTCAAACAATTAGGCCATCTCTGTTTGAATTATCGTTTTTGGGCAAATGCATTGATAGGCGGTTTTTTATTTATGCCAATCAATGTTTTGGCAACGATGTGGGGTGTTGGGTTTGTTCAGTATAAATTTCATTTAATCGAAGCAGATGCGGCAAATATTAATTCATTACTGTTTATGGGAAATGCAATTGGCTGTGTGCTAATTGCCTTTATTGCACCTTATACCGATCGATATCGTGCGTTATTGATAGGAAGTTGTACGTTATTGCTTGTGATGACAGGAATTCTTATTTACCTTCCTATGCCTTTATGGTTATTCTCAATTGGCTTTATACTAATGGGGGTTGTCATAAGTCCACAGGTTTTAACCTTTGATATCGGAAAGTGCATTGCGCCTAAAGGCCTAACTGCATCAGCAGTTTCAGGCGTAAACCTGGTAAATAATATTATTGCAGCAGTTTTCATTCCACTGATTGGTTGGCTTATTGCTCATATGACATCTTTTGCTTTCATGCGCTATCACGTGGTGGATCATTTAATTAAGTATCAGGTTTCTTTTGTGATTATTCCTTTATCTGTACTGCTTTGTATTCCCTTATGTTTTTTACTACCAAAGCGGATATAGTGGTATATACCCATCACAAATCATTTTACAGTATTTCTGTCATCGCATTTCTTGTATTTTTGAGCGATGTAATTTTGCCAATAGTCCTTGCTATTACCTGCAATCCAATCGCTCAAAAACTTCTTCGACATCGAACACCTCAGAATGATTTACGATGGGTATAGCATACTACCGTGAAGTGTTTATGGACAACTGTTTGTAAAATAAGATAAAGAAAGAAATATGAGGTGATAAAATATCTCTAGGTATGTTTGTTACTTATTAAAGTCCTTAGGGACATTAAGTGATGCACTACCAACGATTTGCTTGGTTGGTTTGTAGATAACCTCTACTTGCCACAAGCCAGCGCAACTGACATTAAGTCCTTTTGCGTTGTGGTCTAAGGTGCGATATGCCCAAGAATAGTCACGATTTTCTTTATATTTCATGATAGGGAATGTTGTACTGATACATTGTGAATTTGGTGGTGCAATCCAGTGCAGTTGTAATGTTCCTTGCTTAGCACTATTCCAATTGGTATAAAGTTTTGCGATTAAGCGATCATCTTTAACACTTAATTTAACCTCTGACTGAGGGATATTGTTATCCTGTGTTGTGGTAGTCATTTGAGATGATGTTACAGGCTTTTGTGCTTTTTGAGGGGTAACCTGCGCTTTTGTATTATCCTTCGCCTGATCCTTGTTGTTGTGCATGTTTTGATACCAGTCATGGAAATTTCCTTCAGGCGGCTTGTTAGTGTTTTGATTGCTAGCACATGCAGATAATAAAACAGCAGAGGAGATAGCGGTGAGCATGATAATCTTTTTCATGGTTAACGATCCTTCTTTATTTTTAACAATTGAACAAATGAGAACACTCTACAATCTTAGCTTATATCAGATAATTATCAATTATGGTAATGCTTTTTTCGAAGTTTTCATGCAATAATTGCGGCAATAACCTCGCGGGCTTCTTGGGCGAGTATGTTAAATGTGCGACATGCGGCATCCGAGCTCATAAAATCAAGCGCTTTTCCAGCACGGGCAAAGGTAGCAATAACGTCATTAGGTGGAAGGGTAGTTTTCACACCAGTGCCAAGTAAAATAATATCACAAGGTGCATCAAGAAGAATTTCAATGCTCTCCAGAGTTAGCTCGTCAACTGTTTTAACTGGCCAGTTTTCTTGAATAATAGCATGTCGATCAAAGATGATACTCTTATTGTGTGTGGTATTCGCAAGCTTAATTATACCAGCGGTATAATGCTTTACATAAATATCACTATCGGGTATTTCTAATTCAAGTTGCATAGATTCCCCTGTTTATAAAAAAAGCCATTGAAGGGTTAATAGGAGTTTATTAATAATAGGTATCAGTATCATGGCTAATAGATTACTTTGCCCAATTGGAATAAATAATAATACAAGAACGATTAAAAACCCCCAGCGTTCAAGTGCATTATATTTTAATGCAGCCTTATAAGGTAATATTGCGCTTATAATCCGACTACCATCTAATGGTGGGATAGGCAAAAGGTTAAACACCATAAGCATCAGGTTGAGTATAATGCCAAATTGCGCCATTTGATGAAAGCCAAAATTTGGCACATATTTCCAAAGTAAAAGCCAGCCAACAGCCATGACAAGGTTGGCAAGCGGGCCTGCAATTGCAACTAAAATGGTATCAATCTTAGGTTTTTTTAACTGGTTGAAGTTTACCGGGACAGGTTTTGCCCAACCAAACAAAAATCCAGTGCCAAGCAAAAACATCGCTGTAGGTAAAATAATCGTACCTAAAGGATCGATATGGCGAATTGGATTTAGACTTACTCTACCCATAAGATACGCGGTTTTGTCACCACGTATTTTAGCAATATAGCCATGCGCAGCCTCATGTAATGTAATGGCAAATAGCATAGGGATGATAAACATCATAAAGTGGATAAAAATATCAGAAAAATTTATAGACATTTAATTTAAAGCGCTTTTTTTATTGTGGAATAAGTGTATTATAAAGAAAGGTAAGAATGAAGTACAAATATAGGATTTATCATATGTCAGTAAGTGATTGCGTTAAAGAGTCGGATCTGCCTTGTTTTTCAGCTTTTGATCCAGATTTGGCCGCTAAAGAAGTGGATCTGAACCTTGTGAAATGTCGGCAACTTAAAGAAAGTTTACTAGAAACACAAAACTTTACATGGCAAGATTTCATTTATAAGCTTGATGAAGCAGAAGATAAACTATCACAGGCATTTGGCCCAATTGCACATTTAAATGCGGTAAAAAATACGCCAAAATTACGTGAAGTATATCAACAGGCTTTAGAAAAAGTTTCAGAGTATATGACTGAGTCCTCGCAAGATAAACGATTATTAAACGCTTACCAGCAAGTTTTAAATCAAGATAAAACTCTTGATTTTGCGCAAAAAAAAGCGATTGAAGATGCAATTTTAGATTTTAAACTTTCAGGCATTGCGCTAGCGGATGATAAACGCCAACAGTTTAAAGAAATGAGTATTGCCTTATCAAAAAAACAAAGCGAGTTTGAAAACAATGTTTTGGATGCAACAATGGCATGGCAATACTGTACGAAGAGTCAAAGTGAACTTGAGGGATTATCTCAACAGGTGATTAATGCCGCTTTTGATAAAGCGAAAATGCAACAAAAGCAAGGGTATGTGCTTGGGCTGGATGGGCCCACTTATCTTGCAGTAATGCAACAGGCTGATAATCGGCAATTGCGCCAGAAGTTTTATCAAGCTTATACAACGCGTGCTTCAAGTTATGCGGATGATAAAAGTTATGATAACACAAAGCTTATGCAGGAGATTTTGAATCTAAGACAAAAAAAAGCACAGCTGTTGGGCATGGAAAATTACGCTGAAGTTTCATTAGAAACAAAAATGGCCAAGGATGTTGATACTGTTGAGCAGTTTTTACATGATTTGCTGCAAAAAGCAAAACCACAGGCAAAGCAAGAGCTGGAAACTTTACAGCTATTTGCAAATGCGCATGGGCTTGAAGGGCAGCTTAAACCCTGGGATGTCAGCTATTATAGTGAAAAGCTAAAAAAGCATTTGTTTGACTTTACTGAAGATGAGTTAAGGCCTTATTTCCCATTATCTCAGGTATTAAAAGGGTTATTTGATATATTAGCTGAAATTTATGGTATCAAAGCAATCCACGAGCCTGAATTCGACCGCTATGAAGAAAATACACAGCTTTATGCGTTTTATGATGCGGACGATCAAATCCGTGGCAAGGTGCTGATTGATTTATTTGCCAGAAAGAATAAGCGAGATGGTGCCTGGATGGATGAATGCCAAGTGCGTTATAAAAAGCAACAAGGTGAAATACAGTTGCCAGTTGCTTATGTGACTTGTAATTTTATGCCGCCTGAGCCAAACAAAGAAGCTTTGTTAACCCATAATGAGGTGTTGACTTTGTTCCATGAGTTTGGACACGCTTTGCATCATATTTTAACTCAGGTGGATTATCTGCCAATTTCAGGGATCAATGGGGTTGAGTGGGATGCCGTTGAGCTGCCAAGCCAGTTTATGGAAAACTTCTGCTGGCAACCTCAGTCTCTTGCGCTTATATCTAAACATATTACAACAGGCCAGCCATTACAAAAAGCACAATTTGAAAAACTACTGGCTTCAAGAAAGTTTCAATCTGCCATGATGATGGTGCGACAACTGGAATTTGCTTTATTTGACATGGCGTTGCATAAAGCGGATGCTAAGAGTATCGATGTGCATCACATTTTAACTGAAATAAGAAAAGACACAGCCTTGATTGATGTCCCGGAGTATAATCGTTTTGAAAATAGCTTTGCCCATATTTTTGCAGGTGGCTATGCAGCAGGCTATTACAGTTATAAATGGGCTGAAGTTTTATCAAGTGACGCCTTTGCAATGTTTGAAGAGACAGGTGATATTCTTGATAAAGAAACGGGAAAGCGCTTTTTAACATGCGTGCTTGAAAAAGGGGGTGCGCAAAAAATGGCTGATTTGTTCTTTAAATTACGTGGTCGTGCGCCTGAAGTCGATGCGCTATTAAAACATAGTGGTATTGGATAGACATGAGTAATAAAATTGGCGCTCAAGCAGAAGAAAAAGCATTGCAGTTTTTGCAAACAAAAGGATTTTGCCTGATTCAGAGAAATTTCACAACGCCACTGGGCGAAATTGATTTAATTGGGCGCTTAGAAAATCAGCTGCTATTTGTTGAGGTTAAGCAGCGAAAAAATGGACAATTTGGTACGGCGCTGGAAATGGTGACCTATCAAAAGCAGCAAAAAATTCGCAAGGCAAGTATGATTTTTCTACAAAAAAATGTTAAATATCAGTGCTTGCCATGTCGCTTTGATGTGATTTCTATCACAGCAGATAAACTTGACTGGATTCAAGCAGCGTTTTAATTGTGCCAGATTTTAGCCCTTAATTTTCTATGTGCTTATGATTGATAGCAAGACGCTTCACCTGAAGCAAAGGTGTGTATTTTATCATTCTTTTTAAGCATAATATGACCATGCTGATTGATCCCATGGCAGATGCCGGTGATAATCGTGTTATTGGGTAGGCTAAGTGAAATTGTTTTGCCAGTAAGATAATCAAGTGATTGATATGCATCGATAAATGGAGTGAAACCTTTATTTTGAAATACAATAAGTGCATCAATCAAAGCGTTGATTAAGTGGGTGGCAAGTTGATTACGGTCAACAGTGGCTCCTGTGGCCTTTAAAAGTGAGATCCATTCTTGATTAATTTCATTTTGCTGAGTCATATTCACATTAAGCCCAATACCAATAATAACCTGACTTTGATAGTTAGATTCAGCCTTGACTTCGATTAAAACCCCCGATAGTTTGCTGTCATTTAGATAAATGTCATTTGGCCATTTTATCTTAGGGTTTAGTATGGGAAAGTCTTTATGAATCACGTTGGCAATGACAGTGGCAATCGAAAGACTTAAACCTGAAAGCTCACTCATGTCTTTAGTAAGATTTGTTTTAAGCGATAAATAGATATTTTGGCCAAAAGGAGATGACCAGGATCGGCTAAAGCGTCCTTTGCCTTTGCTTTGGTGCTCAGCCAGGCAAATATGATATAAATAAGTATCATCATTAATATCTTGAAGATAACGATTAGTAGAGTCGATGCTATTAAAGCATTCAAGTTTTACTTGTTCATGGATAAGCTTTTGTTTGATTTTATCCTGGTCTAACAAAATTAAGGGTTGTTGCAGTTTATAGCCTTTGGCTTTACTTGCGCGAATTGCAATACCATATTGCTGTTGTAACTGGTGGATATTTTTCCAGACTGCCGCCCGTGTGATATTTAACTTTGCACCAATACTATTGCCATCAATATAGTCATGATCGTTTAATAATTTTACTATGCCAAGGAGTGTATCGTTCATAATAAATATAGATAGATTGATTTAACGATGATTATATATGGCTTATAAACTATTTTATACCACTTTTTATATACCATTCTTGTTGTTAATAGTAGGTAAATAAGGCAAGCTAAAAGATATTAAATAGTCAGGCTTAATCCAGTCAAAGGCCAGTAAATAGCAGCAACTGCAATAATAAGAATCACACCTGCAATTTTTAAAATAATGCCCCATAGCATTGCTTCATGAAGCCTTACATAATCTGAAGTAACGGTTAAAGCCATTGCAGGGGTGCTAACAGGTAACATAAAAGTAAGCCCTGCACTTGTTGCAATCGCCAGTGTGACAACGCGTGGATCAATACCATATTCAACGGACAGTGCAAGCCCTATGGGTAATAGAACAGCAACAGATGCAGCATTGCTCATAAGCTCTGTTAAAATGGCGGCTAGTATAATAAGTAAAATTAGAATAATAAAAGGGGATTGAATACCAAGATTAATGATTAATAGTACAATCTGATGTGCAGCACCTGTGTTACGCAGTGCAACACTTAAAGCAATCGCACTACCATACATAATAATAACGCCCCATTGGACATCTTTTTCTACTTCTTTCCAATCCGTGATTTTAATGCTAAAGGCAAGGATAACGCCAAAAAGTGCAATCCAGTCTAATCCCAGCTGATTACCATATCCAACCCACAGCATAATGGTGATTAATACGGTGAGTAAAGTGAGGACTTCCCGTTTGCTAATCTTACCAATTTGTTGCTTATGCCTCATTAATGTGAGTCTTGCCTTGGCAATATCCACCTTACTTTTGTGTACAATCATCAAAGAAAAACAACAAGCAACGGCTAAGACACCGATCACAATCGGGATTACCCAGAAAGTCCACTGAACAAAGCTTATTTCACTATAGTTTCCCATTTTGGTGTGATAAGAAAAAGTATCTTGCAGGATGCCAAGTGCAAGTGGCGCTCGAGCACCACCTAAAAGTGTTGCACAACCTCCAATCATAGCACCCCATGCCATGGCCATATATGAAGCAAATGCAAAGCGACTTCTTTTACCAACATTTGCAGCATTAACGATTTCTAATACGATGGGTAAAAGAATAGCGGCTACGGCATGCTCACTAATAAAAAAAGCCAAAGAGCTAGATAAAAAGAAGATCGAGCCAACAAGCCTTTTGGGGCCTTTCCCAAATTTGGCAATAATAGAAATTGCGATGCGTTTACTTAAGCCTGAGCGCATAATAGGACTTGCAAGAATAAAAGCACCCAGTACAAAAAAAATAGCTGAATTTCCAAAATAGCTATAAATATCGTTGGCAGAAATTGTTTTTGATAAAGGCAATAGAACAAGCACAATAATACCAGTTACTGCCAAGGGGAAGGTGTTACTAATCCATAAAAACGCAGCAACACAAAAAACAGCAAAAGTATGTTTTCCTGCCGGTGTGAATGTTCCAAATGGTGCATAGATAGCAGCAACATAAACAATGGTTGCGATAATAATGCCAAACCATATTTTTAACATTGGTGGCAGATAACTTGTTTGCTCATGCATGGTTATTGTTGCTTTTCGGTATGTCTATTAAATGTAGATCAAAGCTTGGCAAATTTCCATAAAATGCAAAAAAGCGGAAAGTTACACGGTATCAGTATCGTCGATAATTGCTGCTAAGTTTGCTTTTAATGTTTCTAATGTATGAAGTAGATTTTCTTGGGATTCTGGTGAGATGTCTTTTAACATCTGCTGATAGCTCTGTGCAACTTTTTGATTAAGCTTATTTAGAATCTCCTCTCCTGAAGATGTGATCTGAATACAATTAGCACGTCTATCTGAAGGGTGAGGCACTTTTTTAATATAGCCTTGATTAACGAGTCTATCTAATACACGAATAAGATTCTGCGCCTCGATCTCAAGGTGTCCTGCAAGCTCAATTTGTGTTTGTTTCGGTCGAAAGTGAATATGCACTAAGGCACGGCGATCTAAGACATTTAATCCAAGTGATTTGGCATGAATATTATATAATTTTCGAATTAAAAGTCCTGTATCACAAATAGCGAACTCTAGAAAATTTGTGGGTGAAGGAACCGTCATTATGCTGTTTTTTGTTTTAAGGTTTGTTGTTTGATTATAACAATTGCGCTGATAATTGCCAGCAGGATTCCAATAATAGATAAAGTGTCTGAAACTTCATGAAATATAATCATTCCTAAAATTGCGGCGAAAATAACATTTGCATAATAAAGCACTGAAAAGCTTTGTGCGGTAATATACTTTAATCCAATAACTAAAAGGTATTGCACGAAGAAAAACAAAAGGCCAATTAAAGCTAAGAGCATGAAGATATTAAGTGTGATTTCCTGCCAAAATATCATAGCAGCAATCCCGGCAATGATGGTTGAAAATAAAAAATAATAAAAAATGATCGTTAAGCTATTATCTTGCGTTGATATATTTCTTACCATCGTAATAGATCCTGCCATTGAAAGTCCTGCGCCTAATGCGATAAGTGCGTGATAGTCAAATAATTTTCCATCTGGTTTTAGAATAAAGATAATGCCAATAAACCCAATAGCAAGCGGTAACCATAGTGTATGCTGCAGCTTTTGTTTTGCAAAAATCAATAAGATAAAGGGAATAAAAAATGGTGCGGTATTGGCAAGTAATACACCATCAACAAGTGGAATGTAATAAAGTGAGGCAAAAAGAAAATAACTGATACCTAAGCTAAATACAGTACGCCATAAATGTAAAAGCGGTATTTTGGTTGCAAGGAGGTTATCAGGTACTTTCTTGTTTTGATATAAAAGGATGGGCATAAGTAGTATCAAAGCAACAAGGCTTTGACTAAAGACGATCATGGGTAAAGAGATGTTGCCTGCATATAGTTTGATAACAGCGGCTTGTATTGCATAAAGTAGGGCACTTGCCAGTGTAAAGCCGCTTCCTGATAAAGTTTGATATTTCACAGTTGATTTTCCAATTATAATAATTAAAGATTATTATAATTTAAAACATCATAAAGTCAAGCGATGCTTTATGCTGGCCAATTTATAATGTCTGTCAATAAGGGCTTGCAAATTGTATCAATAAGAAGATAGAATCCAGATGCATATGTTTAATCATTAATGTGATTTTTGTGAATGAAGCAATCAATTCCACAATCACCAGTTTGGGTGTACTTTGCCGCTGTACTATTACCATTTAATGGCGGATTTATCAATGCGGCAACATTGGTGAGTTTTCTGCATAACTCTGTTGGATATGTTACCGGAAATATTGCCTATGCAGGCACCTATTTTGCTGAGCACGATATCTTAATGTTCTTTCGTATGATGCTCTTGATATTTTCTTTTTTGATTGGTGCAATTATTAGCAGTTTAATCGTGAAGAGCGAGTATTATCATCGAGATTATCGTTATCGCGTTAATTTGATGCTACAACTGATGCTGGTAATTGTTGCAATGATATTACTGCGTTATCATATTATGGGCTGTGAATATCTTCTAGCAGGGGCGATGGGTGTTCAAAATGCTATGACAACGCATTATGGTTCCGCGTTAATTCGTACGACTCATATGACTGGGACAACAACAGATTTAGGCGTGCTGATCGCGCATTGGATTAAAAACAATCAGGTCGCTTTGTGGAAAATAAGACTATATCTGATTTTAATTTTATCTTTTTTGGTTGGCGCTATATCCGGTGCTGTTATTTTTCAAGCATTCTCATCAAATGCATTTTATGTTTCAATTTCCATTTATATAATCATGATTTTTCTGCATAAAAAACAATAGCATCGGGCATTAAATCATAAAAGAAGCAAGTGTATCAAAATCAGGTACCCAGCGCAATTTATTAAGTAAAGGGTGATTGTAGTAAGGGCGATAGAAAAGCCCCAAAAGATCTTGAAAATTTGTATGATAGCCTAATTTATTCATAAGCTCATCAGATAGTGCATAAAGTTCAGTTAGTGCTTCTTGAATTTCAAAAACATTTTTTTTAGATTGAAGCATCTTTTGCCACTGGTGGTAAGTTTGATTTAGCTTTATTTGTGAGATGTGAGGTAAGTAAATAATATGTTGTTTTTCCTGATCTTTTCCGTAAGGAAGATCAAGTAATTGACAATAGCTGCAGAAATAACAACTTAAGACAAGGTTGTCAAATTCATTATTATCATAGTTATGGTCTTTATTGGTAATATAAAGCGTTTGATTTTTGTCAGGTGTATGCTGGCAGTAAAAGCACTGGTTTGATGCAGTGGTTAGTTTCGATAAATATTTTTGATACTGTGGCGCTGTAAGCCGCCTTGCAAAAGATTTTGCATTACCAGGGATTGCAAGTAAATTTAATGTAGATGAGGCTTGTATCATGTAATGTAACCTATTTAAGCACGGCTTTTTTCTAATGTTGAACTGGTTAAGTAGTGCTTTTCTAGAAGTGAGATTGTCATGTCATTTAGCCATTGTCCAAGCTCAAAATAGCGAGCAATGGTAACAAAATCAAAAATTTCAAAACTACAATAAAGGTCTTGTACAATGTTTCGGATCGTGGACTCAGCTCGACACACAATATTGCTGACAGATTGATTGCTATGACCGCGACATTTTAATACAAGTACATAAAAGCGAAAAAGATTGAGTTGAATCGGTTTGTAAAAGTTAAGTATATGTAGCTGTTGCCCATCCCAGGTGATGGCATTTTCTTTGAGTTTAAAATAAAACCCTCTGATTTCAATAGGCCCAGTTGGAAAGTAGCGGCGGGTAGTAATAATCTGTTGTATCCCTGTATCGTGAAAATAAA
Organism: Facilibium subflavum; assembly: GCF_003574485.1. Classification (GTDB taxonomy): domain Bacteria; phylum Pseudomonadota; class Gammaproteobacteria; order Francisellales; family Francisellaceae; genus Facilibium; species Facilibium subflavum. Next base: position 1,617 of record NZ_QLIT01000147.1, on the reverse strand, counting down.
AGAGTTCTTTTTGTATGGATAATCCGCGACAAAGACGTGCTTCACGCTCGCCGATTGAATGCATCTCATGGAAAGGCTCAAGCACTTTAATATCAACTTCCTTTTTACCAATGAGTTCTTGACTATCACGAATACCTAAATCGCTTAGATAATGCGCATTGATGTTAACAAGTAATCCTTTCCTGTCTTTTTCAAAAAAAGCGACTTCTCTCATACCTATTTAGTTCTCCTTGGGATTGTTTATAAATAGTACTGCATATCAAAAAACTCTCAAGATTGAAAGTCAGCATAATATGATTTGCGCTAATTTAACAAATTATTTTTGAATAGTAAACAATTTTGTTTAATAAATATACTTTTTTGAGTGTGCCTGTATAAGAATAAGATTATTTTAATAGTAACAATTCATGAATAATGGAAGATTCGTTACCCTGGTAATTTCTGGTAAAAAAAGGGCTATGTGTACTTATCATTATTTTGCTTTACAAGAACTACTTTATATAGTTTATGAGCGATGTAAGGATTATAAGTTATTGTAGAGTTTGGCGTATTCAAAGAGTTGATAATTTTCCTCAAAGCTAAGCTTTTGCTTGATGCTTTGTGTATAGTTTTCCACTGTGCGAGTAGAAATGCCAATTTTGTCTGCGACCATTTTTTTATCATTAATACCCTGGGATAGGACTGTAAAATATTTCAACTCTTTTTTTGTCAACCCAAAATGTGCCATTAAATTTATCTTATCAGGTTGTTGGTACCAATTTTTTGGTAATGTGATCGATTGTAATATATGTCTGGGTAGAATAAAATCCTGGTAGTATTGTACGCTTAATGATGAAAGCGATAAGACCAGTTTATGTAGCATTTGATTAAGGTTTGCAAGATTAAGATAAAGATACTTAATGTCATGGATGGAGTGATAATAAAGTACAAAGCGGTGTATTGTTTTATTGATTTGTAAGTAATATGAATAGGCAATGCAGCAAGGAAAAGTAGCTGTATTGTCTTGTGAATAAAACAACTCTTGCCATTTAGGTGAAAATGGTGTGAATAGATTTAACTCACATAGTTTTGGCAAAAATGGGGTTAATATATAATTGTGAAATGGGTCGCTTATACGGTATGAGGGGTGTTTGTGAAAACGTATTGCAAAAGGGTGTAATAATAGTGGTGCACACCATGTTTCCTGCTCATTGACAATTGCGTAATCTATGCCTGTACATTGCAGTGCATCAATAACGTTTGACAGCGCTTCTGGTATTTGAAAATTTTCAATAAGTTTAAGTGTCTGATCATTAAGCATATTATATAAAGGCATCAGAATATATATACTAGTACCTTTTCCATTTAATTTTGACAAGTTGAAATCTGTTAATCAAGGTCTGGGATACAACACTTAGGTACAGCGAGCGAAATAGTTCGAGGAGTTCTTGGGATTTTATTAATTAAGCCTTTGTGTTCCAAGGCAATAATCATGTGCTGCACACTGGCTGGATCAGCATGGAAATATGCTTGAAAATCAGCATTTGCAGGTGGTCTGCCATTTATTTTGGTGTAATAGTGGATAAATGCAAGGTACTGCCCAGCAATTACCGGCAAGTTGAATAACTCGTTATAAAA
>NZ_QLIT01000146.1 GCF_003574485.1 Facilibium subflavum | reverse complement strand
GTTCACAGAACCTAATATATGCAGGTGAGTATACTATAGATGGCAACAAGCAAAAAAGTCTTTTATGCCGATTAAATGCATGAAAGCTAGTATCAGCAGTGTGTGACAGTGAGTTATGAAATGGTGACAGGTCTAAGATGGTAAGAAATGCTGTAAAATGGTTTGTGTGTGGTATAAAATAGCCCCTTATGATCTGTAAGTGTAAAGCCTGATGAAAAAAATTAACTTTTGTGCAGGGCCATCTAAATTGCCTGCGTCTGTTTATCAAAAACTTAATATGATGATTGATGATTATAAGCAAAGTGGCTTATCATTATTATCTATTTCACATCGAGATCCCCTTTTTTTAGCGGTTTATCAGCAGATCCAGCAGTCAATAAAGTCATTGCTTTATTTGCCTGATGACTATGAGATATTGCTTATGCATGGTGGTGCAACAGCGCAGTTTTCTGCGCTGGCAATGAACCTGGCGCAAAATAAAAGGGCTGCTTATTTTGATACTGGGTATTGGTCAAAAAAAGCCATTGATGAGGCAAAAAAATTTATTGATGTTGATATCTTGCCTTATCATCAATCGCCGGATTTTAAAAAAGCATATGATTATGTGCATTATACTGAAAATGAAACGATTGATGGGTTTCAGTGGGCATTTGTGCCAGAAACACATGCGCCATTGGTGGCAGATGTCTCTTCAAGCTTTCTTTCAAAGCCAATCGATATTAAACGTTATGGTGTGCTTTATGCCGGTGCGCAAAAAAACATAGGGCTTCCAGGTGTGGCAGTTGTTATTATACATCAGGATTTATTGGCAAGACATAAATCATCGGTTCCAGCTGTGTTAGATTATGGGTTAACGGCAAAATCAAGCTCACTTTATAATACGCCTAACGTTATTTCCTGGGTGAGTATGGCGCTTGTATTACAGGATTTAATTGAACAAGGGGGTCTGAAAGTGATTGAGAAAAAGAATACAGACAAAGCGGCAAGGTTGTATCAAGCCATTGATCAATCTGATCTATTCTTTAATAATATTGCCGCGCAGAATCGATCAACCATGAATGTTGTTTTTCAGGTAAAAAAGGGATTAACTGAGGCATTTCTAGCTTTTGCAGCACAAAAAGGGATTTATGGTTTACAAGGACACCGGAGTGTTGGCGGTTGTCGTGCAAGTCTATATAATGCAGTAACATTGGGAGATGTTGATAAACTTGTAGCGGTTATAAAGGAATTTGAGAATGAGTGCTAAAGTGATTACAATTGATGGGCCAAGTGGTGTTGGAAAGGGCACGCTTGCAAGGCTTTTGGCAAAAAAGCTTAATTATCACTTGTTAGATAGTGGTGCAATTTATCGTTTGGCTGCTTTACAGGTGATCAATCGGCAAATTGACCCTAAAGATGAAATGGCGCTTTTAAATGCGGTAAAACAATTAAAAATAGGCTTTAAGGTTATTGATGGTAAAACACACGCCTATTTAGCTAAGCAGGATGTCAGTGATAAAATTCGTCAGGAATCGGTTGGCATGATGGCCTCTGAGATTGCAAGCATTGCTGAAGTGCGAGCTGTTTTATTACAAAAACAGCGTGATTTTGCGAAATTGCCGGGGCTTGTTGCCGATGGGCGTGATATGGGAACGGTTGTCTTCCCGGATGCGGATAAAAAGTTTTTTTTAGAAGCAAATAGCGAAGTTCGCGCTAAGCGCCGCTATGATGAATTAATTGCTAAAGGAGTTATGGCAGATTTTAATGAAATATTAGCGCAATTAGAAAAGCGAGATACGCAGGATAAAAATCGCAAAACAGCACCGTTGATTGCGGCAGAAGATGCCGTGATTATTGATACAAGTTATTTATCGATTGAAGAAGTCTTTAACCTAATGGCACTAAGTTAAGCCGCATTTTTGTATAAACCTCGAGCTTTTTTTAGTGGAGGATATGTCTTTGTTCTGCGTTTTCTGCACCGAGGCTCTTTGCGTCCTGTTCTGTTGGCGACCTGTTTATGGACAATGATTTTAAACAGTTGTCTGAGTATTTCTGGATCGTCTTTGCAGAGTAAATCAGTCTGTGAAAATATCCGTATACTTTGTAATGTAAGCTTAAAACTTCAACTACAAGGCAAAAGATGGTGCGCC
>NZ_QLIT01000145.1 GCF_003574485.1 Facilibium subflavum | reverse complement strand
ATAAAAACCGAAGAAAACAGGAAAAAATAGAAATCGATAATACGATTGAAGCAATTTTACAACATATCTCAAATTAATCGAATCGCTTAACGCTTAGACGCCTTAACCGGCTTTCTTGTTGCCTCGTTGCGAAACTCTGTAACCAGTTTATCTAACACTCCGTTGACAAAACCATGACCTTCCTGTGTACCAAGCGATTTCGCCTGATCAACATATTCATTGAGCACGACTTGATATGGAATATCTAAACAGTCCAATAGCTCATAAGCACCAAGCCGTAAAATAGCAAGATCAATCGTGTTGATGGAATCAATATTATCTACGGCATATTGGCCAATTTTCTCATCGATCAGTACTTTATTTTTATTAACACCATCCAAAAGGTGATAGAAAAAATCCCACTCAACAGCGTGGCGGTCACAGTTATCATTATAAAATTGAGCTTTTAGCTCATGCATTGGCGTGGCAGCAATGCTTTGTTGATAAAGTGCTTGCACCGCATGAAAGCGTGCACGTCGGCGTTCTTTAATTTTTAGTGACATCAATATACTCTTTATATTTACTATATGGTTATTTTATAAAAGGATCATTGCAAAACACGATCGGAAATTATAGCTAATATCCATTCAATGTAACAGAAAAACTTTCCTTTTTCTTGCAACGACTTTGTGAAGAACAACTATTTCGGTAGCCTTTTATTTTGATGTAATGGCAAGTAACATTGATTTAAAAGCGCATGATGAAAAACAAAAAACACGTGCCACTTGCAAAATAATGCCCCGACAGTATTTGCCATATTCACTTTATATAAAAACTCAGGCATAATGCATGCATTACTATTGATGTGCAATTCACAAAAAATCATTATATGCAACACATTCGAAACTTTTCTATTATTGCCCATATCGACCATGGAAAATCGACGCTGTCGGATCGTTTTATACAGATATGTAAGGGCTTAACAGAGCGTGAAATGAAAGAACAGGTTCTTGATTCAATGGATATTGAACGTGAACGAGGCATTACAATTAAAGCACAAAGTGTTACACTACACTATGAAGCTAAAGATGGAAAAACGTATCAATTAAATTTTATTGACACACCGGGGCATGTTGACTTCTCCTACGAGGTTTCCCGCTCTTTAGCTGCTTGTGAAGGCGCGCTTTTAGTCGTTGATGCCGCACAAGGCGTTGAAGCACAAACCGTGGCAAACTGTTATACCGCCATTGAGCAAAACCTGGAAGTCATTCCAATTTTAAACAAGATTGACCTGCCATCAGCTGAGCCAGAACGTGTTTGTGAAGAAATTGAAGATATCATTGGCATTGAAGCAACAAACGCTACTACATGCAGTGCAAAAACGGGGCTTGGTGTTGAAGATGTACTTGAAACGATTATTAAGAAAGTCCCATCACCTGTTGGCGATCCAAGTGCGCCGCTACAGGCACTTATTATTGACTCATGGTTTGACCCTTATCTTGGTGTTGTCTC
>NZ_QLIT01000144.1 GCF_003574485.1 Facilibium subflavum | reverse complement strand
GACGCATTGCGCCTCTCGTACCTGCCAAAGCTAATATTCCGACTCTTTTCTGGGTGCAGCTGTAGATTATACTTGTTAAACCTGTTTGAGAGTGCCCGCTCAATTCTGCGTGCATCCTCCTGATACTGCACCAAGCACACAAAATCATCCGCATACCTTACAAGTTTGCAGAATCCTTTGGTATGACTCTTCACCGTATCTTCAAACCATTTATCTAACACATAATGCAAGAATATATTCGCTAGCATTGGGCTTAGGATACTTCCTTGGGGCGTGCCCTTTTCCGTATCAATTAATACGCCATTATCAACGTAACCTGCTTTTAAAAACCGCTCTATCAGGTGAAGCAGACTGGAATCCTTTACTCGTATCCTTACAAACCCCATTAGCTTGTCATGTGACACGTTGTCAAAGAAGCCTTTAATATCTGCCTCAACCAGGTGGTTTACAGGTTGCGTCATAATTGCCTTATCAACATCGTTGAGCGCCTGATGTGTATTCCTTTCCGGTCTAAAACCATACGAGCAATCTAGAAAATCCTGCTCGTATATACTCTGCAGTATCAGCATAACGCCGGTCTCTACAACCTTATTCTCAATTGCCGAGATGCCCAAGGGGCGGCTTTCTCCGGTTCCCTTGGGAATGTATACTCTTCTTGCAGGCAGTGGTTTAAATGACTTATTCTTTAGGCACATCACCAGACTCTCAATCTTGTCAGGCAAATGCTTGCCATATTCTTGCCAACTTACTTTATCTATCCCTACTGCCTTGTTTCTATCAAGACCGTGGTAGCAATAGGTGAGAAATTCTGCATCAAGTAAATGAGCTAAGCTCGTAAACTCAAAGGCTCGATTTCCTCGCGCACATTCGGCTATAGAAGATAGCTTCAACAATGTTTTATTCAACTCTGCGTTTGGCATCATTCAAATTATCCTCTTCGTTAAACTGCTAACCCCTTCAAGTGGTCTTAAACCTCAATAGGCATTACCCTATTTACACCTCTACTATGAGCTAGTCCGACTACCTTGCTAAGCTTATCTCTAGCTTTTTAGGCTCCAAGATAAGCATTCAGAAATAGCAAGGTTCTCCCAAGTTCCAAAGCAATCAGTTCATCTACCCGCTACGGACTCAGACCCCGACACCTCCACGCATACTCGCCTTTACGTATTGCGTAGTGCTGATTTCAGGCAAATGAAAACCTTGATCAGGTGCGACGATGATATATTACGGGGCTCAATACCTTCACTTGCGTTGTGGCTGATAGACCGCCCTTACTACAGCTTCATAATGTTCGTTACCTTGCATTATGTGTAGTTCGGTTCCAGACTGGTGGCTAGCCTTTTTCTGGGCTGGATTGTCCAGCTTGATTGCCTTAGCTTTGCTTGGCGCACCCATTT
>NZ_QLIT01000143.1 GCF_003574485.1 Facilibium subflavum | reverse complement strand
AAAATAAGGCCTGAGCAAAAATATCTTTCTTCAAACCTGTGGATAACTTTGAAAAGTGTCAAAGTCGGGAGCGATTTTGGTCGTTTCTGTGTTTTGGATTCCCCGTAAAATTAATACCTACTTTCGGTTTTTCGCTATCAAAATACTTTGCCAATGCCTTGATTTTTCGTGCATCAGCATATAGATAAGGTGTGCTTGACACCCATTGATCATCTTCCCAATTAATATATTGCATTAGACTGCCTGCAAGTATATGAAAATCTGTTGTCACAGAATTTACGCTTGCCGTGACTTCATCAATATATGGGTTTGTTAACAACAAAGAGTGAAGTACAGGATTACAGCAGAAAACCACCTTCTGGCATCCTCGATCTTTTAATACTTTGGTGAATCGTGAAAAATAAATACTATCGCCAAAGCCCTGCTCACCGATCACCAGTATGCTTTTGCCTTTTAAGCGGTGGCTTGGACTCCATAACACAGAAGACAATTTATAACTTTTAGCAAAATCTCTAACAGCAGGCCTGTGCTCATAATATTGGAAACCTGTTTTATAATGACCCAATAATAACTTTAAAAGTGCATAATTAAGGTAACTTGGTTTGTAATCAGGCGCTAATTCCATCGCGATTTTGTAATGGGTTTCCGCATCTTTAAAACGCCCTGCTAACTTATATAAATTCCCAAGATTATAATGGCACTCAAAAGCATTGGCATTCAACGCAAGCGCTTTTTGATAGTACTGTTCTGATAAATCATATTTTTCTTGTGATAAATATAAGCTTGCAAGGTTATTAATACATTCAAAATAATCTGGTCTTAGTTGTAATGCCTTTTTAAAATAGTGTTCTGCTTGATCCCATTGCATCCTTTGTTGATATAAATGTCCAAGGTTAAAGCAAACCACCGGATGCACCTTCAGTGATAGCGCGCTTTTATAATATTGTTGTGCCTGTGCATCTTGATGATTTTCCTTATATAAATTAGCCAAGTTATTCAAGCACTCAAAAAAATCTGGCTTGATCAGCAGTGCTTTTTTGTAATATATTTCGGCCTTGGCAATATTCCCCTTTGTCTTATATAAATTAGCAAGATGATATAAACTTCCCGGGTAGTTCGAATTTAGATGAATTGAGCGTAAGTATAAGTCTTCTGCCTTATGTAAGTCCTGTTGTTGATGTGCAATCACCGCTAAACCGTAGGGCACTAAATAATTATCAGCACAGCCCTTTTCAAGAGACATCAATATTTTACGTGCTTGTGTGAATTTTTGTTCTGATAATAAAGAAAAGGCATTTTTGATAAGCTTATCTGTGGAATGATGTTTTGTATCCATTTTTACGCAAATACAGCAAGGTAATGATTGATTTTATTATAGCTAACATCACACAGGGGAGCTTGATAAAATCATACAAAAAGCAAAGTATGGACGAAATGAGCTTTCACGCGACCGTGGCTTCTTCTAAAGACCAGTTAATCTCGCTTAACCCGTTATTTTTTAAAAATGCATTTGCTTGAGAAAAATGCTTACAGCCTAGAAAGCCGCGATGTGCAGATAGTGGTGATGGATGTGGTGCTTTTAAAATCAGATGTTTATTTTGATCGATTAATGACACTTTTTTTTGTGCATGTGCACCCCAAAGCATAAAGACGATATGTGATTTTTGCTGTGAAATTTTCTCAATCACAGTATCTGTAAATTTTTCCCAGCCAATACCGGTATGTGAGTGTGCCTTATGTGCCTGTACTGTTAACACCGTATTAAGCAAAAACACCCCTTGCCTTGCCCAGCTGGTCAAACAACCATGCGGTGGAATAGGCAAACCTAGATCCTGTTGTAATTCCTTATAAATATTGATTAATGATGGTGGAATGGCAATCCCCTTTTGTACCGAAAAAGCCAAGCCATGCGCCTGGTTTAAGTTATGGTAAGGATCCTGACCTAAAATAACGACCTTTAAACCTTCTAATGGGCAATACTTAAAGGCATTAAAAGTGTCCTCTTTTTTGGGGAAAATAACATATCCTTGCCTTCTTTGATCCTCAACCGTGCTTAATATATGTTGAAAGTAAGTTTTTGATTTTTCTTCTGCCAACAAGCTTTGCCAGTTTTGTTCCATTTTACCCTCCTTCACGCACGATCAACATTAAGCTGGCTTGCCAAGCGAAACCATTCTGCAGCCATTTGATACTGTCCTGTATTATAAGCATGCAAACCACGCATTAAAGCTCTTCGATTATAGTGATTTTGTCTGATGCCAATATAATACCAAATAGCAGCGCGCTTAAAGTCTTTTGGTACATCCTGGCCAAATTCATTCAAAAATCCCATAATTAAAGTTGCATCGATATTGCCACTTAATGCATATGGCAATATTTGAAGGTAACTTTCTTTAAATGCTTCATGTGTAAAGCTTAAATAAGCCTCTTGATATGCCACTTTCGGTGTTTTAATCTGTCGCACCTGGTTAAGCAGAGTATTTGCATCACGCCGGATAAGCGCTTGATAAGTATTCACACGAATGAAACTATCATCTTCTGCACGCATGTTTTCAAGCATGATTCCGATAAAAATAAAAATAAGCAATACGAGTACAAGCCACTGTAATGGCTTTCTTTTTTGTTTTTGCACAACTTCAACCTAAACTGACAAACGCTATTCTATGTTAACGTATTTGTCTTAAAAGCAAAAGTTTCTACCAGTGGGAATTATAATAAAAAGCTATTCTTAGGTCGAACTGGCACTATGGCGACAGATACGTGCAAACTGGCAATACTGGCAATGCTGCACTGAAGGCTTTAACTTCACATCGCCTTCAATAAAGGCATTAAGCTGTTCATTGAAGTTAGTTTGCCACGCTTTTTTTAGTGCATCATAGTGTTGTGGCAGCATTGGGTTTTTTTGTGAATAAACACGTGGGCTTGATGTACTGATCCAATTTTCGATGCTAGAGACTGCCTCAAAGGTCATATTATTACCATGAACCAGTGCAATTGCAATTGCATCAGCGCCTTCATAGGTTGCATAAAGTGGCAACTGTGGTTCTTTAACAGGAAAGTCAACAAGCTGTTTTTTGTTAAATGATTTAGCTGTCTTATAATCAATAATCACAATATGGCCTGAATCAAGTCGATCAATCCGATCAACACGAAACGATAGTTTAACACCTGATAAAGTAATACTGATCGCTTTTTCCAAGGCTTCTATATGAAAATTTTGCTGTCTTGTCTTTTCATACTCAAGCCACCTGTTGATCAAAGCCAGTAAACGTTGCCGCTCTAATGTTTGTAAAAAAACTGGCATGTGCATAAGATAAGCCGGATTTGCTTTTAGTGCTATATCAATATAATGACGAATTTTTGATTTTTGCTGGCTGGAAGACAGTGCTTTTAGATTGTGAATATCTTTTAATTCTCGCCATAGATATTCTAAGACAAAATGAATTACAACGCCTCTATCAAGTGCATTTAACGGTCTTTTATTACAGGGTTTTTCACCAATAAAAAGTCTGTGTATTAAAGCCGCACGATAAGGACATTCAGCCATGTTTTTAAACAGTTGAACACCCCCTTTAATCTGACTTTTTTCCACATCATCCACTAAGGAAAGTTTATTTTTAACCTCAACCTGGTTGACGGCTAAATCTGGCATTATCGATACCGAAGATTGTTTTTTGGCACTAAATTTCCGTATCAATGGCGATGGCATTTGTAATTGATCAGAATTTGCCATGGCAAAGCTTATGTTTATATGCGTTGCCTGGTGAAATAACCGAGCCATCACCGCTTTTGCAAAAGCAAGCTCTTTATCAGCACTACAATGTGGCATATGATATTGCTTTTGGAACGCATATGGCAAAAGTGTATGCGGTTTTGGTCTATCTGGCCAAATCGTATCATTCATTCGTAACACAAATAAATAATCAAACGCAATCTCAGCAGATTCCAATAAACCCAGAATATGAATATTGGCATTTGGGTTACTTTGTGGCTGGAAAGTTGCTTGAAGTAACAGCTGATTAAGCTCAGAAAGCCAGGTATATCCATTTTGCACTATGCCTAAACGCTCAAAAACCAGCAGCTGATTAAGCACTTGATAAAACTGTGTTACTGCCTGATATTCTAAACTGCTTAAATCAAAATCGCCTGGCCAGCCAACAACCCGTATATACTGAAGAATGCCATCAACAATTGCTTTGGCACTATAATGTTTATTTAGCGCAAGATTTGCTGCTTTAGCATCATGTACCAGTCTTTTTAATAAAGGGTCACTATGTTGAATAAATAAGCTATTATGCGCTAACTGAGCCAATGTGTACTGCCGGTAACAATCGGCTTTTAGCATCAAATCTAATTGCTGTCTTTGTAATTGATATTCCTGCCCGCCCGTAATATAACTACTTTGAAGGGCTAACATCAACTGTGAATAATCTTTTACCTGTGTAATTGACAGCCACATCATAAGCTGCGCAACCACAGGGATGGTACTCAATAAAAGCCCCCCTGATATCGTATAAGGTCGACTTGCATTATCAAGTAAGGGGGTTTGTTGGTGAATGTTGGGTAACAGTGCAAGATCAAACGCTTGCTGTAGTGATAAAAACTGTGCTTGCAAATCAGGCACAACCACCCCAATTTTGGCTTTGGGGTATTGATCAGATAATACAGCTACGTTTTGCGCAACAGCCATTATTTCATCATTATCATCTGGATACTCAACAACATCAGTCTTTATATTGATATTTGGTAGCCGCCATTGCTGAACATCTATTTCCTTAAGTTTAAGCTGTTGTATTGAATACGCTAATACAGGTGTGAAGGTATCAAAGCCTACAAAGAAAATTCGGTGGATCCCTTGATGTTGCAAAACTGGGACGAGTAATTCATGTTCAAGCAAAACCCCCTGTATTTGACTTTTATCGATTAGTTTTTGTTGCGCACAAATCGCCTGAAATCGTCTTGCCACCTCAATAAATACTGCAGTGTTTTTATTACTTAAATACTCAGCTAACGACTCTAAATTTAATTGCCATTGTTGCAATAACTGCCATGCACCGAGCACTTCTTTGGCTTTGGCCGAGTTTGCAGGCAATTGAGAATTCGTTTGTGCCAGAATCTGCTCGATTAACAAACAACATTCTTGATCTGAAATAACATGACTAAGCGTTGGTTGTAATAACAGTGCGCTTTGCCATAATTGATGCTGCCAATGCTGCAAACTTACACACCGAAAGCCAAACGCGACTGTTTGCTTTGTCGCCTTTTTATGATAACACATCCATTGTGTTTGCAAATGCTCAGCAAGTCGATTTGTGGCTGCAACAATAAGCGTGTGTTTGTCTATCTTTGATAAAAGTGAATTATATGCATCAAACATGCTTTAATACGACGACATCACAAGGCGCATTATTGACAAGTTTTGTTGCCACAGAACCCATTCTGCCTAATAAGCCATGGTGATGTCCATTGATAATAAGCTGTTCAACACTTTCATTTTCGACATACTCAATAATCCCTTCAGCAATCCCATCTGCTTCAATAAGCTCAATTTTTACATGCGGTTCATGCTCATAAGATTTGGTTAATTCCTGGAACTTTTCTTTGACCTTTTTTTTCACCATTTCATTTGGTGTCTGCTCGCTAATACCAGCAGCATAACCGTAGTCAAAAATTGTTTTATGTACTGTCACAATATAAAGTGTGGCTTGTTTTTTCTTCGTATGCTCCACAATATTAGCAAGGCGCCTTTGTAAACCCTCATCATTTACATCAACCGCATAAAGCACTTTTTTATAATTAAACATACATTATCTCCTACTAGACATCTTAAACGTTATACTAACTCATCCTAGTGTAACGGAGCCTGTGGCAAAACCAAAGATGGTTTCAAATAAAAATAGGCAGATTACAAAGAAAATTTACTTGAGGTTCAATATTAAATTAACCTCAAAAATGCTTAACTCACCGTATTGATTGTCGTACTGGTCGAGTCTGTTAATGAACAACTTAAATCACTATCGCTTTGACTACAGTTAACAACTGGAAACGAAAACTGTACATTGGTTGGGCTTGTATCACTTGAAGATGTATAAAGCTTTGCATAAACCGTACCCACATAATAAGTATCCGTCGTACTATTTACTGTCAGTGATTTAGATACATATCCACCAACCGTACTACTAATTGCTGTTGTGGGAGTGCTGATTGTGATGCTATTGCTACTTAAATCCTGTTTATCGTTGCAGGTTGCATAACTAGAATCACAGAACTGAATTTGCGTGTAAGTCGTGCTATTTCCACTTAATTTAATCGTAATATTGTTACTCGCAACACCGGCAAATGGGTTGATCGCCGTGTTGTCTGTATTTGCAATAACATAGCTGTAACTGTTTTGTGGCGTAAATGTTGCTTTAAAAGATGAAGAAGTGTTATAAGGATAATAGCCACCACCTGTACCATAGTTATTATTTAGGGTATCGCTTGATGTGCTGTTTGTACTTTGATCATCAGGTGACTTGTCACTGTCTGATTGATCCTTATTTTTATAAGGGTTATCTTTATTGTCCTGACTGGATTGTTGGCGTGTGTTTGTATTACGATTTATATCCAGTGGAACAGGAGCACCACCTGGCAAAAAAATTGGACTGTTCATCGCCTGGAGGTCCATGGGAGATAATAGTGCTTGAGCACTTTGCTTTTTAGCTAAAGGTTTTTTTTTATTTTCCTTCTCTAGCTGGCTTAAAGAAGCGCTCAATTCAGCAATCTCTTGATTAATTTGCTTTAACTGGTTTAATTGTTGCTGTGTTTTATCTTCCGTTTGCACCTTTACTGCAGAGGCTTGATCTGCATTTGCATAACCCAATATACAAAACAAAACGCTGACAAATATAACAAACACACTTTTCATTTCTTCTTCAGTAGCCAAAAAAACACCCTTACCCTATTGTATGCAAAATAATATACAACTCAACGTTTAAATGGAAAAGTTACAGCAAATAACAAACGAAAGGGTGATAAATGAATGCTTTGTCTAAAGGGATTATCCACTTTTTTAATAAACTGACGACAGGCAAGTGCCTGCATATTGCTAAAGTGTTTTAATGGGCGTGGAAGATCCTTAGATGCTAATGCCTTATTTCGATAACTTTCAGCTTTATCCAACCATGTATTTGCCATATGAGAAAACTTTGTGTTGGCCGTTTCAGGCGTAAGGCTTTTATCCAGATAAATACCTCGTGAGTAATGCTTTCCAGCCAGTAAAATATGTCTTGTAATCTCATCAAACATATGTAAATCCTCTATCACCTTAGCATGTTTACAACCCAAAATCTCCGCCTTAATGAGGGCAATACCCAAAAAATTCTGGGAGAAGTGTGCTAAAAGCTCATGTTCTCGTCCCTGAGCTAACGTTTCTATCACACGTTCTAAGTCATCGCTTAGCTTTTGAAAAGCATACGCCGTGTTAGCACTATTGGCAATTATCTGTGCCAGCGGTACCGTTGGCTTATCGTCTTTTAAGCGACCAAGTTCCTGCTGCCACCATTTCAATTTTTCCAAGGCTGGATAAGGTTCATGATAAAGCTCGCCTGCCTTAACCCACTGATACTTCAACTGATCAAGCGCATATAGTGCAATCATTTTATCTTTTGATAATCGCCGATAGGCGTAATAGTATAGGCTTCCTGTTACTGGCAGTTGTTGTGCGGCACACTCAAATAAGTAATCCACGTTTTTAGTTGCTCCAAATCATTTATTTTTATAATACCTGGGTATGCCAAAGCCTTATCATCAACATACCCATAAGTGGCTAAAACAGCCTGGCAACCGGCATATTTAGCAGCTTTCATGTCATTTAACCCATCCCCGACGAACAATGTCTTTTCCACCTTTGCATCACAGTCTTTTATCACTTGCAATAATGGTTGCGGGTGGGGCTTTTTATAGGTTAAATCATCGGCACATATTAATGCTTTCATTTGCTCATGGCAAGGAAGCTTCTGCAAAACGGCTTCTGTTAAGGTTCGTGTTTTATTGGTTACCACCGCCCAATCAATCTTATACTCCTTGAGTGTTGTTAATAAACACGCTACCCCGTCAAAGGCAAACGTTAGTGAATATGCATATGTTTGGTAATATGTAAAAGCTAATGACTTAAGCGCTTGCAACTGCGTTGCAGTGAGTTGATTATTTATCTTTTGCAGTAAAAAAGCCACACCATTGCCAACATATGAACGTAAGTCTTCATGATTAAAATCAACCTTAATGCCAGATTGTGCAAATGCATATTCAATGCAGGCAAAAACACCTTTTGATGAATCTAAAAGTGTGCCATCCAGATCAAATAGAACAAGCTCAGGCTTGTTTTTTAAAGGCAACGATATAGTTGACATCGGCATTGCCGCCCATTGAAAATTTCTGTGTTAATGGATTATAGTGGATGCCTTTAATTTTAACCGGGGTAAGGCCAAATTTGCCAGCTGCGTCAATTAACTCGGATGGTTTAATAAATTTATCATAACGATGCGTGCCTTTTGGAATCATTTTAAAGACATGCTCAGCGGCGACAATAGATAATAAATAGGATTTAATATTACGGTTTAATGTGGAAAAAAATACCCAGCTATCTTCTTTTGCCAAAGCTGCACATGCTTGGATAACACTAACAGGATCAGGCACATGCTCAAGCATTTCCATACATGTTACCACATCAAAAGAAAAAGGACTTTTCTCAGCCATATCTTCAACTGCAATGCATTGATAGTCAACCTCAAGTTCAGACTCAAGTAAATGAAGCCTTGCAACTTTAAGTGATGCCTCAGCAAGGTCAATGCCGGTAACCTTTGCATTTTTTCGGGCCATGCTTTCAGCGAGAATACCACCTCCACAGCCAACATCGAGGATATTTTTACCCGCAAGCCCATCTGCACATTCCTCAACAAACTGAACACGCAAAGGGTTCACTTGATGTAAAGTCTTAAATTCACCATCCTCGCACCACCACTGGTGTGCTAAGGCACTGAATTTACTGATTTCACTTTGATCAACGTTCATGCAAACAACCACTATTTATATACCTTGTTACATCATAACATAAAAATTATTTAAAGCGCATATCAAGTCACTCGCAATGTTTTTATCACCCTAAAAATAACAATGAAAACTTATATTCCATATAAAACAATTATTTATGATAAGGATGCCCCTTTAAAATACTCATGGCACGATACAACTGTTCGACTAGAATAATACGTACCAGTGGATGTGGAAATGTCATTTTAGAAAAGGATATACGCTCTCCTGCCTGTTTCTTCAAGGTGCTATCGATACCATCAGGCCCACCAATCAACAAGGCAACACTTTTATGATTTTGCTGCCAATAATCAAGTTTTTCTGCTAAATCTTCTGTGCTGATAAGCTTTGCGGTAATATCTAAAACAACCAGGTGATCCTGGTCTGTGAGTTTCGCTTTAACACGCTTTGCTTCCTCCTCAAGCCATACCGAGATACTGCCGGTTTTTCCTCTTTTAGCAATGGGTAACTCAATAAGTTCCAGTTGGATTTCAGAACCATTTAAACGTTTTTTGTATTCATCAAAGCCAGCATTCACCCACCCTGGCATTTTCTGCCCTAAAGCAATAATTTTAATCTTCACGGTTTTACCCGACAAAAACAGAGCTTTTTATCGCTAGAGTAATCTGGATTAAGTGAATAACCAGCATAATCAAAGGCTTTCAATGTGTCTAGATTATCGATCTTCCCATCTAGAATAAAACGCACCATAAGCCCACGTGCACGCTTGGCATAAAGCGCAATCGTTTGATATTTACCTTTGTGATACTCTTTAAAATCAATATCAATCCATTGCCCATCAATTTTTTTATGATCAATCGCTTTACTGTACTCATTTGACGCCAGATTCACGACAACCTTATTTTGATGCGTCGATAGCTGCCTGTTCAGCATCATCGTCAATTTATCACGCCAAAATTCATATAATGATTTATCATCGATAGAAAACTTTGTGCCCATCTCCAAACGATACGGCTGCATTAAATCCAAAGGTCGCAACAAGCCATATAAACCTGAGATCATCAATAAGTGCTGCTGGGCATATTCTGCCTGATCGTGCGAAAGTGTGTTGGCTTCTATCCCCTTATAAACATCCCCTGTAAAGGCAAAAAGTGCCTGCTTTGCATTCTCCAGTGTATATTGCTTGGGATTAAAATTAATATATTTATCAAAGACTTCGCTGGCAAGCTTAGAGGAAATACGCATTAATGATTCAAACTCTGCTGGCTCATAGTGCTTGAGCTTTGTGACCAACTTTACGATGTCATCTTGAAATAACGGATAAGTAAAATGCTCAAGAGGCGCCTTTACCTTGAAATCCTGACTTTTAGCCGGTGAGATTAAGCTCAACATCAAATTATCTCTTACTTATTTTGCATAAAACACAGTATAACAAAACTTATTGCTACAGGCTTGTCTTGTATCATGCAAATATCAGTATTACCATAGCCGTAATACTTTATAAAACCAATGCTTTATGAAAACCACGCACTATGTCTATTTTTTTGCCTTACTGTTTGTTGGCATCTATGTTAGTGCCTATGACATGTATGTCTCGGCCTTGCCGTTACTACGCCATGACTTTCATGTTGATGTTGCTCAAAGCCAATTAACTTTAACGATTTTTGTGATTGCCGGGGCCTTTTTTTCCATTCCAGCTGGCATTATAGACGACAAACTTGGGCATAAAAACACTATTTCTGTTTTCACCGCACTTATCATTATCGGAACACTTCTATGCCAATTTGCACCCAGCATTTACTTTTTTTATGCAGGGCGTATTCTTCAGGGAATGGCTGCCTCAGGGTTTTACATCCTTGCTGTAAGCATTCCTAAAGACCTGCTGTCTGGCACTGAATTTGTCAAGGCCTGGCAATCATTAACCTTAATGTTTTATATCGCCCCATCAGTTGCCGGATTTGTCGGTGGATATATCGTTTATTATGGCGGATGGCAATGGGTATTTAATATTGTTATCCTGCTAAGCCTTATCACCCTTGTCTGCGTATTGCTGCTTTTTCATCAAGATGCTTCACATACAAACAATCACAAAAAGCAACCCAGCTTTAAAAGACTATGGCATGTGATTAGCAACACCAAATTTTTAAGTTACTGTTATATCACAGCTGCCGCCTGGGGCGGGATGTCAGTGTTTTACATCTGCACACCCTATGTCGTGATCAATACATTAGGCTATAGCACCATCGTATATGGCTGGCTGTCGTTTTTACTGGTAATCTCAGGCGCTGTTGGCCGTTGGATTAATATGCGCTGGATAAGCCATCGATTAAGCTATGAAAATAACGCGCTTATCTTTGCCTGGATTGCAATTTTAAGCGGTATTCTATTCCTTTTCACCGGCTTAAATCACTCCTTTTTAAGCATTTATCTGATGAGTTTCGCCAGTATTATATTTGGCTTTTCTTCGGCTATTGTCAGTGTAAATGCATCGACAATAGCACTGATTATATTTGATAAAACCTATACCGCTGCCGTATCTGCCATTTACAGTCTTATGGTGGATTTTATCGTTGCCGCTTCTTTAGTTGCGGCAAATTTAATTTTTGCCAATTTATTTACCTTAAGTGGCATTGTCCTGTTTTTCTATATTACAACGGTTATCTTAATCACAAAATATAAGCAACCGGCCCGTGTGTGATTTAAAAAGGCTACGGCTTAATATTCTTGCTAAAAGCATGTGCATTAACAATCAAGGTACAATAACAAAAAACTAATGATGGATAAATGTTCACAAGCCACTTGCTCACTTATCAAAGTTATGATAAATTGCCGATGAAATTTAATATTTACACTGGAGAATAGACAAATGGTAATGCGGCAACACAGCTTAACAATCAGCATGGATAAAAGGGCTGCTTGAAGATTATCGCTTTATACTAATTCTGCCTCCCTTTTTTCCCTGGTTTTATCACCATCTACTGTATTTGTTTTGGCTTTTTAAAAGCGATAACAATATGAAATAAAACCATTAGCGTTTTTAAATAATTGTGCCATCGAATGTTGTGACCACACTTTTGATGGGCTTGTTTTTCTAGTACGATGCTCACAAAATGACATCGGCTTTAAATCAGTTTAAGCGCTAGAAATAAAATATGGAAAAAAGTAATGTCTTTACAACAAGAAAACCAATTGCCAATTAAAACCTTGACGGCGATTGTTATCACATTAGTTATTATTATGGTTGGTACAACTGACTTGCATATCCCATCTCTGCCTGCCATTACCAAGGCACTTCATACCAGTGTCAGCTCAGTCCAGCTTACCGTAACCTTTTATCTAATCGGTTATGGCATCTCGCCGGTTATTTACGGACCATTATCTGATAAATTGGGTCGTAAGGTAATCCTTTGCACTGGGCTTTTTATTGCAATTATCGGCAGTCTTTTTTGTCTTAGCGCAGGCAATATTGAAATGTTATTGACAGGACGTGCCATACAAGGGCTTGGCATGGGAGCCGGAAGTGCCATGATGCGCGCTATCTTTCGTGATGCTTTTACTGGAACAGCCTTAGCACGCGCAGGCGCGCAGCTTGGCATGGCAACGTCCTTATCCTTAGGGCTTGCCCCCACATTAGTTGGGTTTATTCAAGACTATCTTGATTGGCGGGTCAATTTTGTCATTATCTTTATCAGCATGATTGTGTTTTTCATCGTTGTATTGCTGAAATTACCCGAGACCAATCAACAAAGAGATAAAGCTTCATTACATCCTGTTTACTGGATAAAGTGTTATCTGACACTGATTTGCGCAGGACAGTTTGTCATACCCGTTTTATTAAGCGGGCTTGCCTTTTCAGGTCTTATCGTATATATCACAATAGCACCTTTTTTGTTTCAACAGACCATGCATCTAAGTCCTAATGCATTTGGTTTATTGGCACTTGTAATCGCAGCAGCGCAGTTTATTGGGTTTACCAGCAGTTCAAAACTGCTTAAAAAATTCAGTGTTGATAAAACAATGTTTATTGGCTTGTTGCTTATGTTGCTTGCCGGGATATTGCTTACGCTGATAAGCCTTGTGAAGTCAGCTGGGATTCTTGACATCATGCTGATGATTGCTTTGTATGTTATTGGTGCAAGCTTTATTTTCCCGACAAGCTTTTCAAAGGCATTTACACCTTTTGGTCATATTATTGGTTTTGCCGCTGCTTTATATGGGCTTATACAGACATTAACTGCAGGACTGACAAGCTTCATTCTAGCTTTTTTACCAAGCTTTAGCGCGCTGACAATGGGCTTAGCATTGACGATTTTGCCAATCTTGAGCTTATTAGGATTTTGTCTGATGCAAAACACAATAAAAACCGAATAACAGAAAAATTTAAAAAAATTTGCATCCATTCTATTCTTTGCTGCATCTTAAGTAGTATCAAGTTAAAACATACTGGTGAAAATAAATGGAATACTTAGGACTACTTGTGCCGTTGGCACCTTTTATTAT
Organism: Facilibium subflavum; assembly: GCF_003574485.1. Classification (GTDB taxonomy): domain Bacteria; phylum Pseudomonadota; class Gammaproteobacteria; order Francisellales; family Francisellaceae; genus Facilibium; species Facilibium subflavum. The sequence goes on along the minus strand of NZ_QLIT01000143.1, from coordinate 19,367 downwards.
GGTTATTACAATCGTATTTATTGTTTTTTATCTGCGTTTTCGCAGCAAACGCGAATACCAGAAAACCATACGCAAAATGATTGATACCGGCCAAGGCATTCCTGTTGAGTTTATTCAGCAACACACTATCCCAAACACGCCCTTTTCACACCTGCAACGTGGCATAAAACTTATTTGTATCGGCATTGCATTTGTAGCGATTTTATGGCTTCTTTTTGGATTTTCCGAGTTTTACTGGAGCTGGGGGCTATTAGGGATTTTTATTGGTATAAGTGAAGTAATTGTAGGAAGGTTGATGCAAAAAGAAACTAATCAATAAACATGGAACGTTATCAACGTGGAACATTTAGAAACCGATTTAATTTACCGTATCATCCATGACGACGATCGCCATGCATTTGCAACATTAATAAGACGCTACCAATCGAAAATCAGAAACTTCTTACGACGTTTGACACAACATGACTATGCGCTGGCAGATGACTTGGCACAAGAGTGCTTTATTACCGCCTATTACAAAATAAAACAACTTGATTTAGCTAACTCATTTGCCGCATGGCTGTTTCAAATTGCTTATCGTACTTTTTTGCAACACAAGCGACAAAAACCTCAATGGGAGGCGCTGGATGAAAAAACGCAAACAGATGAAATCCACAGTGATGTACTCTCAAACAGCAAATTGGAAAAGGCGCTTAAACAGCTACCATTTGAGCAGAGGCTTGTTGTTAATCTCTACTATTTTAGTGAGTTCACCCAGCTGGAGATTACTAAAATTACACAGCTGCCAATGGGCACCGTAAAATCACATTTAAAACGTGCTGCAGAGAAATTAAAAACAATACTTGGAGGTATAAACCCATGAATGATCAAGACTTAAAAAAACTCTTTGATCAATGCGAAAACACCATTGAAGATAATGGCTTTAGTGAAAAAATTTTACAACAACTTCCTAAAAAACCACACTATCCACGTTGGGCTATGTGGCTTAATATATGCATTTCGATCATTATCACAAGCTTTGCCTTGATGGCCAGTGCTAAGCATTTCTATTCAATTGCAATAAGCAAGCTGACTATGCATACAAGCTTACTATTGGTTGGCATCACATTAGGATGCTTATTTATTTATGATGTAATTTTTAACAATGATCATTAACAGGAGATAAATATGAAAAAATCGATCATGGTTGCCGGTGTTTTACTGATAAGCACACAAAGGATAAATGCAATGACAAAATCTGTTTCTGACTATCATTGTCTCAAACTTGATGGTCACTTTAACCTTGCTTGGACACAAGGAAAGGCGCAGGTACAAACAAATCAACAAGATTTTAAGGAACTCACACTTACCCAGAATAAAAACTGCCTGGTAATTCAACAAAACCATAAAAGCTTTTGGGAGAAAAACAAATCCATTACAATTAATTTAAGCTCAAGCACCTTAGATAAAATTAGCTTTGATGGTAATATTCACTATCGGTTTGCACCTATTTGGGCAAAACAGTTTTCTTTTGACAACCAAGGCAAAGCAAGTGGTTTATTTTCTGCAATTACGACTGATACAGCCACCTTACAGTCTAAGGGTAACGATGATCTAATGATTTCTGGTTTATACGCCAATATCGCGAATATTAGCCTCTTAGGCAAATCAACAGCATTTATCAGCGGCCAGGTACAAAATATTTCGCTAAATAATAAAGGAAAATCACAGCTAAACTTTACTGAATTAAGCAGTGGAAATTTTGATCTGACAAACATGGGTAAATTAACGCTTTCATCTGATGTCAATAGCACATTTAATATCACCAATATGGGAGCTGCACAGATTCAGTACGCAGGCTTTGCAAAACTAAATAAAAGCAATCTCGGCGCATTGAAAGTAAAGCATATTGGTTAAAAAAACGAACTGCGCGAGAACCTTATTTCGTCACATTCTCTTTCTTACTATTGCCCCTCTTTATAAGAGGAGCTAAACCGCAAATATTACAAACACAAAAACGCGCAATCCCAACTACTTACAACACTGCCCAAACACAACATCTAATTCACGTACGGCCTTAACATCATCCACACGCTTAACCGGTTGTGTTAGTGGTGCCTGTTTCATTTTCTGCGGGTCTTTCTCAGCAAGTTTTCTAATCTCAACCATAGCATCAACAAAAGCATCCATCTGTGCTTTTGTTTCTGTTTCTGTTGGCTCAATCAATAAACATTCTGGAACCAGCAATGGAAAATACATGGTTGGTGCATGCATATCATGATCTAGCAACTGCTTGGCAAAATCATTCGCATCCACACCATACGCTTTTTTCTCTGGGGCTAATGAGACGATAAATTCATGTGAAGCACGGCGATCTGGCAGTGCGATTTTAAAACCTGCCTTTTTAAGGCGTGCCATCATATAATTGGCATTTAATGTTGCCATCTCAGATGCTTTGGTTAATCCATTTCCACCCAACATTTTCAAATAAACATAGGCACGGATTAAAACTCCAATATTACCAGAAAATGCATGCAAATAGCCAATGCTCTGTGGAAAGTCCTTTTTATGTTTAATGCGATAAATTTCATTTTCTTTGACAATCGCTGGCATTGGCAAAAAAGGCTTTAAACGCTGGCTTACTGCAATTGGACCACCACCTGGACCACCACCGCCATGCGGTGTGGCAAAGGTTTTATGCACATTCATATGAATCACATCAAAACCCATTTTCCCAGGCTTGGCTTTACCCATAATCGCATTTAAGTTCGCGCCATCATAATACAGTAAGCCACCGGCTTCATGTACAAGCCGCGCAACCTCCTCAATCTTGCGCTCAAACACACCCATTGTTGATGGGTTTGTCAGCATAATACCTGCTGTATTTGGACCTAATACTTTTTTAAGTGCATCGATATCAATATCACCTGTTTCAAGTGAAGTTGGAATCTCAATAACCTTACATCCTGCCATAATCGCGGTGGCAGGATTTGTCCCATGCGCGGCATCTGGCACGATAATTTCATCTCTATGCGCCTGACCATTGGCAATATGATAGTCTCTTATCATCTTAACCCCGGCAAATTCACCTTGTGCACCAGCACAAGGCACAAGAGATACCGCATGCATTCCGGTAAGCTCTGATAAGATCCCTTGCAGCTCATAAAGCATCTCTAAAAGACCTTGTTGTGTTTTTTCATCCTGATAAGGATGTATATTTAACACCGAAGGGTTCAATGCACATTTCAAAGCAATGCGAGGATTATATTTCATCGTACACGAGCCAAGCGGATAAAACTGTGTATCGATTGAGAAATTCTTCTGAGAAAGCTTTGTATAATGCCTGATAACTTCCAATTCGCCCACTTCGGGTAAGCCTGGTTTTTGTTTACGTAGTTTGCCCTCATCAAAGCACATAAGCTCTGTTGTTGCCCATTTTTGTGAATTGGCACGTCGATTTTCAACAGATTTTTCAAATATTACACTCATTTCATACTCCCACAGCAAGCTTTGATAATGCTTTCTTTAGTACATCGATATAAAGATCGAGATCTGCCTCATGGTGAATTTCAGTTGTACAAACCAATAAGCTATTTGCCTGAGCAGCATCAAAATTTGCCATATCATAACCTAATTGAACTTGTTGCTCTGTACCAAGTGCTAATACTTCTTTAGCGCTTACTGGCAGATCAATGATGATTTCATACATAAAATTCTGGTTAAAACGGACTTTCACCCCATCAATCTGGTCAGCTTTTCTGGCTAATAATGCCGCATTTTGATGTGATTGTAATGCTACTTCTTTAAGACCTTGCGGCCCCATCAGCGACATATAAACGGTAGCGGCAGTAACAAGCAGCCCCTGATTGGAGCAAATATTCGATGTTGCTTTTGCCCGGCGGATATGTTGCTCTCTGGCTTGCAAAGTTAAACAAAATGCCTCTTTGCCATCTTGATCAACCGTACGTCCAATAATCCTGCCTGGCATTTGCCTTGCCAGTGCTTCTTTGGCGGTAATAAAACCAAAATAAGGACCACCTGCACTTAAAGGCAAACCTAAAGGCTGCCCATCGCCACAAGCGATGTCGGCACCCTTTTGGCCCCAGTTTCCAGGGGCCTCAAGCAACCCAAGTACAATTGGATTCACAACTGCAATCACCATGGCATTATTGGCATGCGCCCAATCCGTCAATTCATCATAGTCTGTTATTTGACCATAAAAATTAACCTGTGGAACGATAACCGCCGCATAGTTATCTGGATTATTTGCCAAATTATTAACATCGGTTTTGCCATTTTTCGGATCAACGGTAATTACCTCGACCTCAACACCTTGCGCACTTGCAATCGTCTTAATCACATCAATATATTGTGGAAATATCACATCAGCGATCAATACTTTTTTATGTTTAAGCTTACGTTGATGACGAGTTGCCATTAAAACACTTTCAGCCAACGCCGTGGCTCCATCATACATTGATGCATTTGAAATTTGCAATTCTGTTAATGAGGCCATCATGCTTTGATATTCATATACAACCTGCAGTGTTCCTTGTGATGCTTCTGCCTGATATGGTGTATATGAAGTATAAAACTCACCTCGCGTCATAATGTCTACAACGGCTGATGGCGTGTAATGTTGATAGGCACCAGCGCCAATAAAGCTCGTCTGTTGAATGTTTTTATCACACTTATCACGGAAAAATCGATCCATCTGACATTCATTCATGCCATCAGGTAGATTAATATTGCTTTGTGCGCGAATGCTTTGCGGAATTTCATCAAAAAGAACTTCAATGTTCTCCACACCAATTTCATCAAGCATTTGCTGCACATCATTTTTTGTATTTGGAATAAAAGGCATTGCGCTCCCCTAAAAATAAAATATAAATTACATCTGATCTGACAGGGCAACCAGGTTATGCTTCATCAACCTCTTTTGCATATTCATCAGCAGCTAACAGATCATCAAACTCACTGACATCATCCATCTGTACTTTAAACAGCCAGCCATCATCATAGCAGGATTCATTGACAAGGTTTGGTGTATCGATAAGCGCATCATTGACCTCAACAATCGTACCAGACACAGGCGTGTAAACATCTGATGCTGATTTTACAGACTCAATCACACAGACATCATCACCTGCTTTGACCTCATCACCTACTTCAGGAAGCTCGACAAAAACAAGCTCTCCAGTTTGTGACTGCGCGTAATCATCGATACCACAAACAGCAATATCCTCTTCAAGCCGCGCCCATTCATGCGTCTTTGTATAACGACATTCTTCTCTGATTTCCGCCATGATTATTCTCCTATATGTTGATATATCAATGTATTACCGTATCTTCTAATTCTTTATAAACTTTTTTCCCTTTGCGCACAAATGGCATTTTAACTATTTTTGCCGGAATTACCTTATTACGAATCCTGACAGCAATCTCTTTTGCCGCTTTTGGTATTCTTGCCATGGCAATGCTTTGCCCTAATGTCGGTGAGAAATTTCCACTCGTAATAACGCCTTTTTGACACCCACCATCGACTTCGACCACTTGTCCGGCACGCAAAATACCACGATCACACAACACAAGGCCAACAAACTGCTCATTGATCGTCTCTTTTTTGGCCAACAATACACTTTTCCCAATAAAGTCTCGATCATCAGTAATTGACACTGTCCACATAAGTCCTGATTCTATTGGTGTTGTATGCTCGTCCATATCCTGACCATATAAATTCATACCTGCTTCAAGACGCAATGTATCTCTTGCGGCCAAACCACAAGGCAACACACCTTCGCTTTGTAAATGCTGCCAAAAAACAGAAGCTTTTTCTGCCGGCAGTGAAATTTCATAACCATCTTCACCGGTGTAACCGGTTCTGGCGATCATCCATTCACCTGATTGCACCATTGCAAAAGGTGCTAAGTTTTTAACGGCATCATCAGCCTTTTCCGCCAGTACTTTATCAGCCTTTTGTCTTGCGTTGGGACCTTGTATTGCGATAATTGCTAAATCATCACGCACAATTATCTCAACATCAAAGGCTTTTGCATGCTGTTTAATCCATTTTGTATCAGAGTCACGATTTGCGGCATTAATAACAAGACGGATAAATTCATCATTAAAATAATATGCGATCAAATCATCTACGATACCGCTATTTTCATTTAACATACATGAATAAAAGGCTTTTTCTTTGGCAACTCTAGCAATATCATTGGCAAGCAAATAACGAATAAAACGCTTGGCATCGCCACCTTTAATATCTAGTGTTAACATATGACTGACATCAAACATACCAGCATCTTTTCTGACCTGGTGATGTTCTTCCATCACGGAAGTATATTGAATTGGCATATCCCAGCCTGCAAAGTCCACCATTTTTGCACCCGCCTTTTGGTGCATCTCATAAAGTGCGGTTTTATAACCCATTGTAATCCCTAAATACGCTTGTTTGGCGGTGGAGTTATTATAACGAAAACCCTTAGGTTGTGGAATCTGAAACTGCCATAATTTTTTGTGCAAATTTATACCCATCGTAAATCATTTTACCGTATTTTTTGCTTTGTCACTAAAACCCGCAAAATCACTCATAAGTGGTATAGTTTTATAGGAAGGCTAAATCAATTAAAAGCCAAAAGCGGCATTAACGTGTGATTAAGAATTTTAGCAGCAAGCTGTCTGAAGATGTTTTTAATGGCATATCTAGCAGATACTCTAGAAAAATCTACATCCGCTTGCAGTGAGGAAATTAGATCAACTAAATGCTGCAGCTAAAATAGAAGACTTGAATGTACCGCCGAATAACAAACTAGAGAAACTAAAGGGCAAGTTATTAGATTATTGGTCAATACGTATTAATAATCAGTATCGTATTATATTTAAGTGGACTCAAAATAATGCAGTAGACGTTGATATCGTTGATTATCATTGAGGAGTGATAAAATGAGACTTCCAACCAAAAGACAGCCAACCCATGCGGGTGAAATTCTATTAAAGGATTTTTTGGCGCCAATGGGGATAACTCAGTCTAAATTTGCAAAACATCTAGGCTGGACCTATGCAAGGGTTAATGAAATTGTAAATGGCAAGCGAGGCATTACTGCGGATACTGCTTTAGCATTTGCCGAAGCTTTTAATATGGAGGCTGAGTTCTGGCTAAACCTACAATTAGCTTATGATTTATGGCACGCAAAGCAAAAGCATACACCGATTGATCCTATTGCTGCATAAACATGGTCAGGCCTTAGGTTTGCCATACCCATCACCAAAGCATCTTATATAAAATGCTTTGCATATCGATAAAAAGTTTATCACTCACCTGTGAAATACGCGATCAGTGATATACACTTAGAAAAACACGCCCTTACAAGGAATGATACATGGCACTTGATGTTTTTTTTATCTTTTCCATTTTAATTGCAGGTGGAATTGCCGGGTTTGCTTCTGGCCTTTTTGGCATTGGTGGTGGTGTTGTTTTAGTCCCGGTACTTATCGTTATTTTTGAACATTTTGGCAACCCTGAGATAAGCACACATACAGCAATTTGCACCTCATTAGCCATCATTATTCCCAACGCCCTGATTTCATCCATAAAACAAATCCAGGCCAATAATCTCGATCTGGCACTTTTCAAGCGCTGGATGATTGGCTTACTTATTGGCATTGTTATCGGTGCGCTTTTAATGCTCACACTATCTGGAATTGTGCTTAAAATACTTTTTCTGTGCCTGCTTATCTTTAGCCTTTTCTCACTATTTGGTAATGATAAAAAAACGAATGGATTAACTCGTGTCACAACGGCAAAACTGACAATTGGCAGCACAGTAATTGCTGCTTTTTCTGTTTTATTAGGCGTGGGCGGTGGCACATTTACCGTACCTTATTGCAAAAAAATTTTAAGGCTCCCAATCAAAAAAGCCATTGCGATTTCAAGCCTGTCAGGACTTTTTATCGGCACAGGCGGTACGATTATTGCGACAATCACCGGGCTTGTTCATGATACTCCCACCATCTTATGGAGCCTTGGTTATTTAAACTGGATCGTTGTCATACTCGTTCTACCGACAAGCCTGTGGTTAACACCAAAAGGTGTTATGTATTCGCATAAATTATCTGAAAAAGCAATCAAATACTTATTTATCCTTTTACTATGTCTTTGTATTTTAATCATGTTAGTAAAAATCTTTTGATATTTCTCTTTATCCCTTATTGATTCTATAGTAGACTAAGGCTCTCTTATAGCAGTGATCCATCTTGTCAAGTAATCTAATAGTACCAAAAAATCGTCAAACCATTTGTGATCGTTTGATGAATAGCATATATACTTTTAAAGGATAACCAATGCTTACACAAAATAAACAACGCTTATTAATCGGCATATTAATGCTGACGATTATTATTGACATCATGGGTGTTGGACTTGTTTTTCCCGTAATTCCAGAAATCATGCTTTCAGCGAAAAGCGTGTTTTTTGCCAAAAGTGCCACAGATACACTGAGAAATTTCTATTATGGCATTACCATGGCTGTGTGGCCATTGGGTATATTTATTGGTAGTGCCATCATTGGCAGGCTCTCAGATATCTATGGTCGAAAAACACTTTTAATCGTCGCCCTTATTGGCACTGCGGCGGCTTATTTAATTTCTGTTACCTCCTTTTACAGCGGCAGCTTATCTTTATTTATTTTCAGTCGCTTTATCTGTGGCTTTTTTGGTGGAAGCTTCAGCATCGCACAAACAGTAATGCTTGATATCTCTAATGCAGATAACCGAATGCGCAATCTAAGCCTTATCACATTAGCTGCATCCATTGGCTTTATATTTGGCCCGATCATTACAACCCTTGTTGGCATCTTTGCTGTCACAGATTTCCAGGCAATAAGCCTGCCTTTTGTTTTTGGCGCAATTTTAGCCTGTATTAATCTCTTAAGCGTGTGTCTGTTTTTACCTGAAACCTATAAAAAGCCGGTGCATAAAGTCAAATTACATTTAATTTCACTGATCTTCAGCTTCCGTGTAATGTTTGTTGATAAACGCGTACGCATCCTTGCATTGTCATTTTTAATGCTGCAAATTGGCTGGGGTTATTATGCCCAGGCACTGCCTTTGGTATTATCACAAGCGCTTAGTTTTGGACAAAGTGCCGTTGGTGGAATCTTTATTATCTTAAGTGCAGGTTTTGCCTTATCAACGATGTGGGCACAGGAAAAGGTGCTTAAGCGATTCACAGCAAAACAAGCCATGCTGAGTATTGCAACCTTGCTGTCCATTATTTTCCTGGTCTCTGCTATATGGTTAACAATAGGGATGGTTATTATCAGCGCATTTTTAAGCGCATTGCTACAGATTATTTTTTATACTGCGCTTTTATCTGTCATTGCAGCGGCGGTTAAAGAACATGAGCAAGGCGCTATCATGGGCGGAACAACATCTGTTTTTGGCATCGCATGGTTTATTAATGCTTTTAGTTTAGGCCCAGCAGCGAATATCAACATCACCACCCCTTTTTACTTGGCTGCATTAGCGCTTGGCCTTGCCGGGGTTTTTGCCTATTGGCATTATCATGTAAAATCCATTAAATCAGTTTCACCAACAAGATAATCAAAATAGCGAACAGCGAGAGAACATAAAGGATCGTATATTGGATCTCAGTTAACCATTTTGCCACCTTATGCCCAATAGGCACGCCAATAAAAGAACTTAAAACCAGAATAATCGCTGCTGGCAGGTTAATATAGCCAACACTGTACGCTGGCAATGTTGTCACATGAAAGCCGATGATAGCAAATACAACAATCCCCATAATTGCAACCAGCATATTCATGGCGGTAATCACCCCAATGGTCTGCTTCATTGACAAATTCGCATGTTTTAAAACTGGTGATAGCATTAAGCTTGACCCTCCACCTGTACAAGAAGATAGCAAACCTACAAAAAAGCCAAAGGCTGCAAATTTCTTTTTATTGATGTTAATCTCTTTAGGCTGTTGCATCGCTTTTTTATGCGCCATCAGTTTCTGAACAAAGCGGATAAACGCATAGATGGTAATGCAGATCAAAATGATAATATTCATGCTGGCAGGCAAAACTTTCTCAACAAAGCCACCAACAATCATCCCAAAGATTGTTAAAGGCAAAAGCAATAAAAAAATATCCCACATTACATGCCCTGATCGATGGCTTTTATAAGTACTGACAAAGTTGGTGATGAGCATCACCAAAAAACAGGTTCCAAAGGCCAGATGCACGGCCATTGCAAGGTTTACTCCCACTAGGGGAAAATAAATCAATAACGCCGGGACAACAGTTAAACCACCACCCCAGCCAAACATGCTGGTAAAAAAGCCACAGGCTATTCCTGCCAGGATAAGGATTAAAATATCAAACCATAACATTAGTCTTACTCTTTCAAATTTATATCTGAGTTTAAGTGTACTAAAATTTGTTCAACTGTCTAATTCGATTAGTTTATTGCAAGTATAAAGAAATAGTATGATACAAGGGATTACTCTGCCCTTTACCACAATGCTGTGACAAATTTTTAAGCTTGTGAAACAACCTCAAAGCTTTGTTTTTGGGAATGACGGCACTGAGAATATTTATGTGACCCGCCAAGCAGAATGAATGACAAGTCCTTGAAGTAATATACAAAAATGAAAAATATGTAACTTTAGTCACTTGTTACTAAGCATATTTTATTCCTTAATCTACAAACTTACATATATTATTAAGTATTTCTAATATGCAACGCAGACTTGTGAATGCGTCATATATCTACTATGGTGTGTCTATCACAATAAAAACCTGTATATATATGAAACCACTACAAGATAAAGACCTGTTTGCCTCACAAGAAGTCAATCGCTCCTACTTAAGTGATCTTATGGTTTCTATACACCGTAGCGGCTTTAAAACAACATTGATCTCGATTGTATGGACCGCCGGGCCCATCACGGTTGTGGCCATTTTGTTGGGTTATTATTTTAGCCATGGTACGGTCGTCCCCTTTAGTACACTGATCTATTTTTCTATTTATGTCTTTATCGTCGGCTTAAGTGGTCTTATTAGCAAAATCATTCTAGATACGATTCGTATGCGCAATCAAGAGCGATCAGAGCAGGCTTTTTTAAACGTGATCGAAACTGCTTATGATAAACTTAGACAGGCGAGAAACCTTAAATTTGCAGCTTTAGCACAAAATGCAAAGCAAGAGATGATCTCAGCTTTCTTATTATCAAAATCGCACCCAAGTACAACCGAAATTTACGTTGCGATGCAGACACATTTCAGTGAAAAAGCAGCACGCTTTGCCGAATTAATGCAGATTTATGAAAATAATGGCATTCCAGCAGATGCCTGCAAGTTTTCCGTGCAATTGCATGAAATTCGTCAGGAAATTATCTCTCAAGAGCACTTATCTGAAAACTTTAAATATCTGGCTTTAAGGAAAATTGAAGGTGATCATATCTCACTGAATGAAGGTGTTTCACGCAACCCTGGATTTTTAACAAAAGTATTAAATAGTGGCGGCCAGCTAAGCCTTTTTGACACTGATGATGCCAGTGATATCATCACACTTTCATTAGAGCTTTTAGCAGGCAGGACAATTTATTTCTTTAAGACAATAACAAACTTTGATCATTTGGCTGTTGAAAAATTATTCAAGCAAATTGAAACAACACGACAAAAAATACGTCTTAAGCACTGGCTTGCCTATGGTCTTGTTGAGCAGATTTACTTCAGCAGTAAAGCGCTTTCACCGGAGCTTCCACTGAAAAACCTTATTCACATTCAAAAAGATGCACCAGCTAATCTTCACCTGATGCAACAAGCCATTAAAGAGATCCATTTCAATGACTTTAATAAAGATACTAGACAAAAATTAAAAAACCTAATCTACCGGTTTGAGCAGACGACAAACACAATTTATAGCCTTATTAAGCGATTAGATGCCTTGATGCTTAAATGGCATAAACTTGAGAATACGCCGCAGAATATTCTGGATGATCAAAAGGTACAAGTGAAACTTGCCAGTATTCAACTTGAAGAAAAAAGCCGACTTGCATTGGCACAACAACTGCAGGACTTCACGGCCAACCAAAGTACCGGTGATACCGAAAAAGATATTAAAGCTTATGCGCTATATATTGTAAAGTGTCTTATTAAGCCACTGAATTTGGAGAACCCTTTGATTATCTATGCTATTGAAGTTTCTAATGCAGCAAATTTCAGCTGTGTTGAAGCCAATTATTCAGCAAAACAAAAGGCTGAATTAACACACAATCTATCCAAAACAGTTTATGCAAATATACGACAACTTAAAAAGCGTTTTCGTGAAAATCTTATTGCACAGTATCAATATTATAAAATGGACTAAGCCAAATAAAAATCAACACCGTTGCCGGTTTCATCTTTATAGGTGCACTTGGCACCTTGATAGTTTTTCACGGTGATGTTAGGGTTTGCAGGCCCATTGGCACCAACGATAAAGGTGCATGATTTCGTCTTGTGCTGTGAAGCATCAGCCGTCTGACTTGTATCAATTGCTGTTAACGTATAAGCAACGTTAAAATCACTTCCTTGATAAAAGCCAAACCCATATTCAGCAGATTTATCCTTGCTTACTGATAATACTATATCACTGCTGGTGACATCCCCTGAAACAAAATAAGGTGCTTCATTTGGCGCAATACCCGTAATACGAACTGACCAAGGCTTTATCTTGCTTGCATCATTTGTTGCATAAATATGGTGTGTTGTATGCACAGACGGGTGAGCAAATGTCATGCCTGTTAGCACCATAAAACCTGATACTGAAAGTATTATTCTGTTTTTGATCATTATTAAATCTCCTTTTGTTGAACTATCCCTTTTTTCAATTGATCAAACCCTGCTTTTTAAAAAAACGCTATTATTTTACCCGCTAGCTATTTGACCGCAAGCAAATGGGTTTTGCAAGTGGAATTTAGCGTAAATAGAAAATTCCTAGATGGCAGCATCTCAGGAACCTAACTGATTTGAATAAAAAAAACAAAGATAGAAAGGTTAAAGGCTATAATACATCTCAAACTCAACCGGATGTGGCGTCATATTAAGCTTTTGCACTTCTGCTGATTTAAGCGCAATATAGGCATCGATTAAATCATGTGAGAATACATCTCCGGCTGTTAAAAATTCACGGTCTTGATCAAGTGCAGCTAGCGCTTCTTCTAATGAAGCGGCAACCGTCGGGATATCAACAAGCTCCTCTGGTGGCAGATCATACAGGTTTTTATCCATCGCATCACCTGGATGAATTTTATTTTTAATCCCATCAATCCCGGCCATAAGCATTGCTGAAAATGCAAGGTAAGGATTTGCCATTGGATCGCTAAAGCGTACTTCAATTCGTCGCGCTTTGTCGCTGCTGACAAAAGGAATACGAATAGACGCAGATCGATTACGTGCGGAATATGCCAACAGTACAGGTGCTTCAAACCCTGGCACCAAACGCTTATAGCTATTGGTTGATGGATTGCAAAACGCATTTAATGCGCGAGCATGTTTAATAATCCCACCAATATAATATAATGCCTCTTCAGAAAGACCCGCATAACCGCTGCCAGCAAAAATGTTCTTCCCATTTTTCACCAGTGACTGATGTACATGCATTCCTGAACCATTATCTTTTGGAATGGGTTTTGGCATAAAGGTTGCCGTCTTGTTATAAGCGTGTGCAACATTGTGGACGATATATTTAAATGATTGCAGCTGATCAGCTTTATCGGTTAATGTTGAAAACTTTGTTCCAATTTCACACTGCCCTGAAGTTGCAACCTCGTGATGATGCACCTCAACTTCCTGACCAATTTCTTCTAGAATAGTGCAGATATCTGAGCGAAGATCCTGTAAAGAATCAACTGGCGGGACCGGGAAATAGCCGCCTTTAATGCCTGGGCGATGCCCTTTATTGCCATAAGCCGGGAAATCATTTGAGCCCCATGCAGCTTCTTCGGAGTAGATTTTATACTCCGCACCTTGCATATCAGACTTAAAGGTAACATTATCAAAAACAAAAAACTCAGGCTCAGGGCCAACGAATACCTGTTCGGCAATACCTGTAGCTTGCAAATATCGCTCTGCTTTTTTTGCCACAGATCGAGGATCCCGATCATAAGCCTGCATTGTTGCAGGCTCCAAAATATCACAGCGGATAATCAAGGTTGGCGCTTCGAAAAATGGATCTAAAAACATCGTGTGAATATCTGGCATTAAAATCATATCTGATTCGTTAATCCCTTTCCATCCTTCAATAGATGAGCCATCAAACATTTTCCCATCAGTAAAAAAGTCATCATCGACTGCCTTAACAGGTATGGTGACATGCTGCTCTTTACCTTTGGTATCAGTAAAACGCAAATCCACAAATTCCACATTGTGCTTTAAAACCATTGACTCAAATGTAACAAAGTCCGACATAGGTTAAATGCTCCTTGAAGTTACAGACACTTTCTATCAGTTCATAACCGTTTTCAAAGTATCTCAAATTATTTTCATCTCCAAGTAAGCATTCTAACAGAATTTTTTGCAAAAAATAGCAAGATTTCGAGGAAAAACAAGGGACTTTCAGGTATCCTAAACAACAGTAGAAGCGTAGTTTTAGGAATGATCGTGATAGATCAAGAAGGTTTCAGAGCAAATGTGGCGGTTATTCTTTTGAATAACCAAAACAAAGTTTTCTGGGGCCGGCGCGTGAACCAAAGCTCCTGGCAATTTCCACAAGGTGGACTTAACCCAGGAGAAACACCAATTGAAGCAATGTATCGAGAACTCAAAGAAGAAGTTGGTTTAATGCCGTATGACGTTGAAGTCATTGCGGCAACAAGAACATGGTTACGCTACCGTTTGCCCCGTTTTTTAATACGTCGTAATTGCCCACTTTGCATTGGTCAAAAACAAAAGTGGTTTTTACTGCGATTAAAATCCCCTGACAGTGCAATTAATTTACACTTGAACAAAAAACCTGAATTTGATGAATGGCGTTGGGTCAATTACTGGTACCCTGCAGATAAAGTAGTTGCCTTCAAGCGCCATGTTTATCGCAAGGCATTAACGCATTTCTTGCCAATTATTCAAAATCGGAGCTAGGTTATGTTTTGGCAACCTTTGGTCAGAATTATTGAACTAAAACATGATCTGGATATCGTGCTGTCCATGTTTTGTGAAGAAATGTGCAAACGTTTTGAAATAGATGCCTGTAGTGTTTTTACGCTAGAGGATGCACCGGATATTTTCACACTAAGCGCATCAACACTTGCTCCACGAGTCAAATCAGGCATGATCTACCTGGATACCAATGAAGATTTGCTTGGCAAAGTAGCCGCCAGAGAGGAATCCCTTGTCGTTGATAACATAGAAGATGAAAAAAAATACACCGTCTTGCAAACCCTGTCAAGACAAAGATTCCAAGCATTTCTTGCTGCACCTGTTATTTACAAAAGCCAGGTTATTGCAATCCTGGCACTTCAAGTCAAGGCAAAAAAAGGGATCAGCGAATCCCTGCAAAATGATATTGTCACTTTATGTGCTAATTTATCATTACCGTTAAATCGTGCCATGCATGTCGATGATGTGTCTGAGCGAATTGAGGAAAAAATCAGTAACACTTTATACTTTGATGGGGCCAGTGCAAATGAAGGTGTAACAAAAGGTGTTGCTTTTGTTCGTTATGATATCACCGATATTGAACAAATCCCTGACAAACCAACACAAGAGGAAGATGAAGAAACACTTTTCAAAGATGCAGTTAATGATGTTAAAGCTTCACTGCAAGAGATGCTGGAGCGCATCACGACTTTAGCCGGTAGTGATGAAGGTGAGCTTTTCAAAGCTTATCTTCAGATGATTGACAGTCATCGTTTTTATGATGAAATTATCAAACTGATTCGCCAGGGGGTATGGGTGCAATCAGCCATCAAACAGATCTCTTTAAAACATGCCGATTTTTTTGAACAGATGGATGAGCCTTATTTTATAGAGCGTGCCAGCGATATGAAAGACCTGGGCAAACGCATCCTGCTGGCACTTGAAAATAAATCGGTTAAAAAAAGTCACTATCCAAGTGATACGGTCTTAGTTGCCAATGAAGTCACGGCTTCCATGGTCGCTGAGGTTCCCAAAGGCCGCCTTAAAGCGGTTGTAACAGAACACGGCTCATCTTATTCTCATGCAGCAATTCTAGCAAAAGCCTTAAATGTGCCCTTTGTCACCAATATCCATGCCTTACCCATTGAGTTTATTGACAAAAAAGATGTGATTATTGATGGTTATATCGGTCGTGTATATGTCAATCCAAATACAGGCTTAAAAACTGCCTATGACCGCATTATTAAAAATGAGCTGCAAAAGGCTAGTCAGTTACAAAAAATCAAATATTTAAGCAATGAGACCACTGACGGATTTAAGCTGGATTTAAAGGCAAATGTTGGCTTAATCGCGGATTTGGATCGTGCAGTAAGACAAGGGGCTTCTGGTGTTGGGCTTTATCGCTCAGAAGTCCCCTTTATGATTCGTGAGCGCTTCCCAAGTGAAGATGAGCAACGTATTATTTACCAACAGGTATTAGAAGCTTTTCCAAATCAGCCTGCTGTTATTCGCGTATTAGATGTCGGTGCTGATAAAACCTTGCCTTATTTTTATGAAGAAGAACAAAACCCGGCTCTTGGCTGGCGAGGTATCCGTATGATGCTGGATCAATCCGATCTGTTCTTAGTTCAGATTCGTGCCATGCTAAAAGCCAGTACTACGTATCATAATTTAAGTATTTTACTGCCAATGATCACAACAATTGAGGAAATCAAAAAGGCAAAAACCCTTATTCGTCAGGCATACAAAGAGATCCTTGAAGAAGGATTAGAAGTTAAAAAGCCCAAAATTGGCGTTATGATTGAAGTACCTTCCATGCTAATGATGATTGATAAAGCCCTTGAACTTGTCGATTTTATCTCGATCGGCTCGAATGATCTCACTCAATATATTTTAGCTATTGACCGGACGAATCATAAAGTCTCCTCACTTTATAGCCAACTACACCCAGCGATGATTAAGGTTTTTTATTATTTAGCTAAACGTGCGCAAAAGCACAATAAAGAAATCTCACTTTGTGGTGAAATCGGTGGCAACCCATTAGCGACTCCCCTACTTATCGGCATGGGGTTTGATAGCATTAGCATGAATGCTGCGGTTTTATTAAAAATCAAATATGTGCTGCGCAATATCAGTAAAAAACAATGCCGAAACGTATTAAAGCAGGTACTAAAGCTCTCAACAACTGAGCAAGTACATACCTATCTTGAGAATTTTCTTGTTGAGAACAATCTAGGACAACTAATACGCGCTGGAACTGCACAGTAAGTTAGTGTTTATGCAACACCACAGGGATTTTGCTGCAACGCAACATGAGTAAACGATAAAATTCAGCCTGATTTCGCCTTTTTAAAAAACAGCCGCATGAAATATATATAATTCTTAAGAAATTTTCGTAAATTTTAGAAACTATAACATACGAATGTAAAAAAAACTGCAAATTTTTCAGGAGAAATTATTTACAAGATAAAGAGACAATCATATATTATGAATTAGCAGAGGACTTCAGCCCCCATCTGAAGCGCTCGGGTATCTTCCATACCCCCTCTTGAGACCGAGCAAGGATCCTCTGCCAGAATCCCAAGCTTATAGCTCCCCTTCTCGTGCCGCCAATGGCACGATTTTTTTATCTATTATTTTTTCTTGGTTCGATAATTTGCATATTGTCTTATATGTTTTGACTACGCTAGCGTTTGTTATAATCATTATCACTAGCGGTAGTGCATCCCAGCTCCCCCTGGTCATATAATCCATCTTTACATTTAATGCGTTTTTTTATCGCCATAAAATTCCATAGGATTTATATTGGCAATTCTATCGATTTTTGTCAAGATGATTTGTTATTTATTTTCAAAAATTTACTCTCGTATTTTGGAACAATCTGCAGAGCTCTATATTTTTAAGTGAAACGCTATAAGCGATATTACCTTCAAAGTTGCCATTGCGTTGCGGCAGTTTTCTGATGTGAGGCTAATACATGGCTATTTTTGACGCAAGCATTTACTTATTGGTATTTATGGTTACAATATGGCCTAGCGAATAATGAACCATAAAAGTACATGAGTATTATAAAAGTCAAATGGGATGACATCGCCAAGCGTATAAAAGAGATAAATCCCAAAGCCCATGAAATATTAGATGCCGATCCGGATATCAGAAACCATACTTTTGAAATCTGGCAATATAAATATGGAGATGTGGTTGGCGATGACACAGGACACTTTCTACCTGATGGCACCCGTGTTGACGCCAATATTCCCTTTGGTATGTTTTTATCAAAACAATTTGATTTTTACCTGAATAATACACCAATACAAATTAACTATAGCTATAAGGCCGGTGATTTTATCTTTACCAGCTATATCACAAATGATGTTTCTCATTATTACTCACCTTCGGACTTTTGGATTGGTGCCGGCACGATAGAGCCTTTATTTGCCAGTCGTGTGGCCGATGAAAAGCGCCATCGCGCGTTAAATGAGCATTTTGATACCCATATTACCCGCCCGTATTTTAATCATTTGCATTTTAATACCATTAAAGAGATTGCAAGCTATGTTGCCCCTGACTGGCGTGCAGAGTTTTTACGCTTCCCACAACAATGGGCGACTATGGTTCGAGAGAGCAAAGCGCATCCATTTAAGGACTTAATTTACCAATTTATGTTTAAACGTACGGCATATGATAGGCATAGTCATTATTATCAACACCTTTTATCAAAAGTCCGTCGTAACTATACCGAAACTGTTTTTCAAAATGCCTATGCCAATCAGATTATTATGCACTTATTCTTTGCACTTTGTGGCCATATTCCGATTCACACCTTTGCCACCGATGATACAGCCTTACCATTGGCTGCGATTCAACAGGCTTATTTAGACATCTATCAAACTACTCAGGTGCCGCTTATCTTAATTCCTTCACTCTTCAATAAGAACCCAGAACAAATGCATTACTTTAGTGTAGCGCATCACACCGAAAGCTATAAGCCAAATTCGGTGAATAATGCCTTAAAGCTTTGTGCCGATATTAAGTATATTGTACAGATTTATGCCGATGTATTTAAGAACGTCACACGACCTTATAACCATTTATTTTATGATATCACCCAAAATATTCATATCGATATTATTCATGAAAGAAAAGGCGCACTTCACAGCCAGGGAAAGGCTTATATGTTAAATGAAATCGATCAGTTAGACCCTATTTGCAAGGCACAATTAGAAGACTTTCGTGAGAAAGGATATGATCTGACCCCAC
>NZ_QLIT01000142.1 GCF_003574485.1 Facilibium subflavum | reverse complement strand
GCCTTATATGCCCTATTGAATCCGCTTCTCGATCAACTATATGAACTAAAGGCTTGTCAAAACACTGCTGCTCGGAATGCTCAATTGCTTTGCAAAGCTCATCAAGGTTGTTTCGTATTTCTTGTGGCTCATCAGTTGCATAGTAAGTAGCATAACTGCCTTCGGAGTTAACAACCCTCTGTGCAACTGGTGTAATAGGCTCCCCATCAACATCACTAATAACTAAACTTGTTTGCAAGCTATAACCAACATCAAGCGCATAATCAAGCCCATACTCGACAAAAGCTCTTTTGGTTCGGTATACTGTTGATGAACTGACTTTCAGCAAATCAATAATCCTGGCATCAGAGTATTGGCGTTTATCACTCATCAGTAAAATATGTGCTCGCGTGATCTTACGGACTGCATGCTTTCCTTTTGTCGTAATCTGAACCAAGGTACTACGCTCTGTTTCTGTTAGATCAACTTTATATCTGATGTTCATTGCGCTATCCTTATCTTACATGTCAATTGACATAATTGAGTAATATATATGGGCAATGAAAACCTGAAATTTACCAAGAAACAAGGGCAGTACCTTGCATTTATCCACTATTACACCAAAATAAATGGCAGACCACCTGCAAATGCTGATTTTCAAGCATATTTCCATGCTGATCCAGCCAGTGTGCAGCACATGATTATTGCCTTGGAACACAAAGGCTTAATTAATAAAATCCCAAGAACTCCTCGAACTATTTCGCTCGCTGTACCTAAGTGTTGTATCCCAGACCTTGATTAACAGATTTCAACTTGTCAAAATTAAATGGAAAAGGTACTAGTAGAGAAATCTTTGAATATATTAAGTCCAAAGCTGACGAGGTATTTAGTCTAATATAAAACGATTTAT
>NZ_QLIT01000141.1 GCF_003574485.1 Facilibium subflavum | reverse complement strand
TCGCGTGTTCATTGCGCTATCCTTATCTTACAAGACAATTGAAATAATTGAGTAATAACTATGGGCAATGAAAACCTGAAATTTACCAAGAAACAAGGGCAGTACCTTGCATTTATCCACTATTACACCAAAATAAATGGCAGACCACCTGCAAATGCTGATTTTCAAGCATATTTCCATGCTGATCCAGCCAGTGTGCAGCACATGATTATTGCCTTGGAACACAAAGGCTTAATTAATAAAATCCCAAGAACTCCTCGAACTATTTCGCTCGCTGTACCTAAGTGTTGTATCCCAGACCTTGATTAACAGATTTCAACTTGTCAAAATTAAATGGAAAAGGTACTAGGTAATTCTTGAATAAATCTTTGCCAAATAAAAGCAATCTATTAATTTAAACTACTATGCTGTTACAAAACTTGATTGCTGTATCCAACGTCTAGAGAGAAAGTTATTTACAGTTATCGAGTTTGTAAGAAACTCAGCGCTTTGTGAAAGCATTGGGCTTGGCTCTGGACGATGGAAGGTAAATTTATATTTACGCGCAATCCGTCGTAAATTGCTGACGCTACAGTCAATAAGTGCTGCAATTTCGTGTGCATCCATTTTCTGGTCAATACATTTTTGAAAAAAATCAATAATAGAACAATTGTATTCACTCCGAATCTTGCTTTCAACCGTTAGATTTTTCACAATTTTCTCCCTTATAAATTTCACTGAAAATTTAATCCCTTGTTATTTAAGCGAGGTGAATTGGCCTTATTAAGCCAAATCACACTTAAAATACTCTATCTGAATTTTTAACAAAAAACTAGAGAATAAAATAACAAAATTGTAAAAAAATAACTTTCTATGGCGAAATGCTTGTAAGAAAAAGGGTGACCGTACAAATTTTTATGCGCTAAAGTGCCATTTTTTTGAAAAAGAGTGGATTTTTTTTTGGCTTATTATTATGGTGGTGCTACTTTATGTATTAAATATTTGTCTTACAGATGAAAAGTGACGCTCTCCCGCCTTTGACAGATAAAGAACAGTCATATGTTTCTGTGCTTTGCGATGTTATTACGCAAAGAATAAGTGAAAACAACGGAATGATCTCCTTCCATGACTTTATGAATATGGCATTATATACACCCGGGTTGGGCTATTATGCGACAGCAAGGTATAATATTGGTGAAAAAGGTGATTTTATTACCGCACCGACTTTTTCAAAATTATTTTCACAGACCTTTGCGCAGCATTTTGCAAATCTTTTAACTACCTTAGGTAATGATGCTGTAATCGTTGAGTTTGGTGCAGGAACCGGGCAGTTTGCATGTGATTGTTTATTGCATTTGAAACAATTAAACAGGTTGCCCAAGGCTTATTATATTATTGAAACAAGTGCAGATTTAGCTCATCAGCAAAGGCAATTATTACAAGAAGCTTTACCTGATTATTATGCGAATATTCACTGGCTTGCACAATTGCCAACAGAGAAACTTAATGCGGTTGTTTTTGCCAATGAAGTCTTAGATGCAATGCCAGTTGAATTATTCAGCTATGAGTCGAATCATTTTTTTCAAACTATGGTTGCATGTTCACAAGATGGTTTTACATTTACCAAGAATGCTTCTCTACCTGAGAGCCTTCATGAAGTGCTAGAAAAGCTACCCATCAAAAATAGGCAAAATGATATGCCTTATAATTCAGAAGTAAATCTATGGATACGCCCTTGGCTTCAAAGTATTTGCCGGTTTCTTGCTAAAGGTGTTGTATATATCTGTGATTATGGATACCACCGTGACTTGTATTATAGTCCTGAAAGAATGATGGGAACATTAAGTTGTTATTACAAGCACCATGTGCATTATAACCCTTTGATTAATGTAGGTGTGCAAGATATCACGGCACATGTTGATTTTACAGAAGTTGCAGAGGCCGCAGAACAATTAGGGTTTGAGATTGATGGATTTGTTTCACAGGGGAAGTTTTTATTAGCTGCTGGCATTATGGAACGCTATCAGGCATTAGTTTCTCAGAGAGATAATAAAGAGACCCTTGCGTTATCTCAACAGTTGCAAAAACTAACATTAGCAACAGAATTTTCAGAAAGCTTTAAAGTCATGGCGATTTCATTAAACTATGATGATATAATTGAGCCATTTGAACAGTTTGATCAGTCTTATTTACTGTAAAAAAGGAAAGTTGCTTGATGTTAAAAGATATTGATAAAATACCTGAACATATTTTTCGTGCTTATGATATTCGTGGAACCTATCCAGATGACTTAAACGAATCTGTCGTGTTTAATATCGGTGTGGCATTTGGTGCGATGGCACAACAACAGGGACAATGTGATGTATTTATTGCAAGAGATGGGCGACTTTCAGGACCTGTGCTTTTACAAGCACTTTCGGATGGATTACGTTTTAGTGGCTGTAATGTAACGGATATTGGCGCTGTGCCAACACCTGTTTTATATTTCGCTGCAAAAACAAAAGGAAGTGGGACAGGCATTATGCTGACAGGTAGCCATAACCCCGCAAATTACAACGGGCTTAAAATGATGATTGCTGGACAAACCCTGGCACAACAAGAAATCCAGGATATAAAGTTTTTATTGCTGAATAATCAGATTAAAGCGACCTCAAAAGGGCATTATCAACAGCTAAGCATCGAGGATGATTATATCGATTATATTTGCCATCAAGAAAAGCTATCAAGGCCATTAAAGATGGTGATCGATGCAGGTAATGGCATTGCAGGGGATATTGCCCCTAAACTATTCAAAAAACTGGGGTGTGAGGTTATCCCTTTATTCTGTGAGGTAGATGGTCACTTCCCCAATCATCATCCAGATCCAAGTAAACCGCAGAATCTAGAGGATTTAATTGCTGCTGTGAAAAAATATAATGCGGATGTTGGGCTTGCCTTTGATGGTGATGGAGATCGATTAGGCGTAATTACGCCAAAAGGCGATAATATTTTCCCTGATCGGCAATTAATGCTTTATGCAAAAGAGGTTATTGATAATAAGCCTGGTGCAACGATTTTATATGATGTGAAATGCACAAAAAACTTAGCTGACTTTGTAGAGAAATTAGGCGGGAAACCTGTAATGTATAAAACAGGGCATGCCTTGATTAAGAAAAAAATTCAGCAGATAGGGGCAGACTTGGCCGGTGAGATGAGTGGGCATACTTTCTTTAACGATCGTTGGCTTGGATTTGATGATGGTTTGTATACAGGCGTGCGCTTATTAAGCATTCTAAGTCAAACAAATGAGGATCTGGATCAACTTTTTGCGACGATCCCACAAAGCATTAATACGCCAGAGATTAACATTCAAATTGCTGAAAAGGTGAAATTCGCTGTTGTAGAGAAGTTATCACAATTGGCTAAAACGCAATTTCAAAATGAACATGTTATCACGATCGATGGGGTTCGTGTTGAGTTTTGTGATGGTTGGGGGCTTGTCAGAGCATCTAATACAACACCTTGCTTGGTTTTACGTTTTGAAGCGGACTCTGAAGAAGCTTTAAAACGCATACAAACAAAGTTTACCAACTGGGTTCAAACCGTCATTACACAGATACATTAAAAGCATTTTTTGCTTGTTTACCACATTTTAATTTTTGCATTTTTTACGGTTTTTTCTTGAAAATGGATTTTATAGCCGCACTTCTATAAACAGAGTTTTATTGCCAATAAGGCAGAAAAGCGTAATACTTAAATTTCTAAAGTTGTATTGATCTTAAGTATTTTGGTTTATTTAATTTTAAAAGTGAAAGGAAATACAATATATGAAGGCAGATAAATTTACACATAAACTACAAGAAGCATTATCTGAGGCACAAAGCCTTGCCGTGGGTAAAAGTCATACTTTATTGGAGCCTGTACATGTTTTTAAAGCATTGCTTGATCAAGAGGGCGGCATGATTGGCTCGATTATCACACAAGCAGGTGGTGATCTTAATGTTGTTAAATCAGCTTTAAACAGTGCATTGGATACGCTGGCAACAAGTACAGCAACAGCACAAATAAATGCATCTAACGCATTAATCCGTGTCTTGCAGAGCATGGAGAAGCTTGCACAACAAAAAAAAGATGAATTTATTTCAAGTGACTTATTCTTAATTGCTGCTTTTGAAGATAGTACTTTAGCAAAAATGCTTACCTCGGCAAATTTAACAAAAGCAAACGTAGAAAAAGCAGTCGATAAGCTTCGCGGTGGTGAGACAGTAAGCAGTCAAAATGCCGAGGATATGCAAGGCGCATTGCAGAAATATACGATTGACTTAACGCAAAGAGCACGTCAAGGTAAAATTGATCCTGTTATCGGGCGTGATGCTGAGATTCGTCGCACGATTCAGGTACTTCAACGACGAACCAAAAATAACCCGGTATTAATTGGTGAGCCAGGCGTTGGTAAAACAGCTATCGTAGAAGGTTTAGCACAACGAATTGTAAATGGTGAGGTTCCTGAAGGCATTAAAGATAAGCATATTTTATCTTTAGATCTAGGTGCGCTTTTAGCTGGTGCAAAATTTCGTGGTGATTTTGAGGAGCGTTTAAAATCGGTATTAAAGGAGCTTTCTAAACAGGAAGGCAAAGTGATTTTATTTATTGATGAGTTGCATACGATGGTGGGCGCTGGTAAGGCGGAAGGCTCTATGGATGCTGGTAACATGTTAAAGCCTGCGCTAGCACGAGGCGAGCTTCGTTGTGTTGGTGCAACAACACTTGATGAATATCGTGAGCATGTAGAGAAAGATCCAGCCTTAGAAAGACGTTTCCAGAAGGTATTGGTTGATGAGCCAACCGTTGAAGATACGATTGCAATTTTGCGTGGCCTTAAAGAGCGTTATGAAGTGCATCATGGGGTTGATATTACTGACCCTGCAATCATTGCAGCAGCAACTCTATCAAACCGTTACATCACTGATCGACAGCTGCCTGATAAAGCCATTGATTTGATGGATGAAGCAGCCAGCCAGATTCGAATGGAGATTGATTCAAAACCTGAAGAAATGGAGAAATTATATCGCCGTATTATTCAGCTTAAGATGCAGCGAGAGCAGCTTAAAAAAGAAAAAGACAGCGCAACAAAGAAACGACTGGATGTGCTTGAAGAAGAAATTAAAAATCTGGAGAAAGAATATTCTGGCTTTGAAGAAATCTGGAAATCAGAAAAAGCACAGATGCAGGGTTCTCAGAAGCTTAAAGAGCAATTAGATCAGGCGAAAGTGGACTTAGAAGCAGCCAAGCGACATGGTGATTTATCAAAGATGGCAGAGCTTCAATATGGTTTGATTCCGCAGCTAGAAGAGCAGATTAAATCGATAAGCGCACAAGATCCTGTTAAAACAAAGCTGGTTAGAACACAAGTAACTGAAGCTGAAATTGCCGATGTGGTCTCAAAAGCAACAGGTATTCCGGTATCTAAGATGATGGAAGGCGAAAAAGAAAAATTACTTCATATGGAAGACTTTCTTGGTAAACGGGTTATTGGACAAAAAGAGGCGATTGAAGCAGTATCAAGTGCGGTAAGAAGATCTCGTTCTGGGCTTTCTGATCCTAATCGACCCATTGGCTCATTTTTGTTTTTAGGGCCAACTGGTGTCGGTAAAACAGAGCTTACAAAAGCTTTGGCAGAGTTTATGTTTGACAGCGAAGATACCATGCTGCGTATTGATATGTCTGAATTTATGGAGAAACACTCTGTGGCACGCTTGATTGGTGCGCCTCCTGGATATGTCGGCTATGAGCAAGGTGGTTATTTAACTGAACATGTACGCCGTAAACCATACTCTGTGATTTTATTAGATGAGGTGGAAAAAGCGCATGCAGATGTGTTTAATATCTTATTACAAATCCTGGATGATGGACGTCTAACAGATAGTCATGGTCGAACCGTAGACTTTAAAAACACGATTTTGATTATGACATCAAATTTAGGGTCGCATTTGATTCAAGAAAAATTAGCATCAGAAGGTTATGACAAAGTAAAAGAACAGGTTATACAGGTTGTGTTACAGCATTTCAGGCCCGAGTTTGTCAACCGTATTGACGAAACCGTTGTTTTTGAGCCACTTGATAAAGAAATGATTAAGCAGATTGCTAAAATCCAGATTAACCGTGTTAGAAAACGCCTGGTTGAACGTGAGCTTACATTGGAGTTATCAGATGCGGCAATGGATGAGTTGGCTGATCATGGGTTTGATCCGGTTTTTGGCGCACGGCCGTTAAAACGGGCAATTCAGCATTATATCGAAAACCCATTAGCAACCTACTTGCTTGAAGGCAAGTTTGCCCCAGGAGATATGATCTCGGTTCATGTTGGTGATGAAGGTTTTGTCTTTTCTTGCGAGAAAAAAGCACAAGAAACCGCAAAATAAGATGTTAGATTTCATGCTGTCATATCGATAAGCAGCTATAATGGGAGCATTGGATGATTGTTTTTAGGTTTTTGAATGCATATTCAGGGTAAGAAAAAGGGTATACTGGTCTCAACGATATTATTTATTACCGCAGGATTGATTCTCGCCTATCCTCAATCACTAATGGATACTTATCTGCCAGTATTGCCTTATTTAGATAATGCATTAAATACAAGTGATATGCTTGTGCAATATACCGTTGCCTGTTTTTTGTTAGGTAATGCACTATCACAGCTGGCATCTGGTGTATTATCTGATTATTTTGGCCGAATAAAAATACTTCTGTTAGGACTTGTAATTGCAATTCTGGGCAGTATTTTGTGTTATATTGGATATAATATTATATTTATGCTTATAGGACGGGCAATTCAGGGAGTTGGTAGTGGAATGGCTGCTATATTAATGCGTGTGATTATCGCAGATAGTTTTCCTGGCAAGTCATTCTCAAAGGTATATTCATTTTTGGTTGCTTTTTCCATTTTAATGATTGCAGTAGGTCCAGTTATTGCGAGCCATTTAATGCAATATTATGGCTGGGAAAGCGTGATGAGTTTTATGTTAGGGTATGCAATCATTATTGGGCTTTTGGTTGTTACATCCATTATCGCTGTTTCTTGCACTTTACCACAAGCCAAGCTTATTAAAAAAAGACCTAGGCAGCTTTGGGCTATCTTATTAAATAAGCAGTTTTTAATGACAACCTTGGTAATGTTTTTTATTTATGGGGTGATGGCCAGTATTCTATTGAGTTACCCATATATTTTTATTCAGGTGTATCACATGCAGGTATCAGACTTTGGCTGGGTAATTGCGCTTGTTGTTTTGTGTATGCTGGCAGGTGCCATATTAAATAATTTGCTATTAAGAAGGTTTTCCTCAATTGCTGTCACGAAGGCAGCACTTATTATTATGTTTATAAGCATGGTTGGCGTACTGTTATCTTGAGCCCATCCATCTAACTGTGTAAATTTTTCATAGTACTTAAATTCTGCCTTCAAATTTAAT
>NZ_QLIT01000140.1 GCF_003574485.1 Facilibium subflavum | reverse complement strand
AATGAATGTACAGGTGAGTATACTTAAGCATAGAAAAACAGAAAAGAAATATGGCATTCCATCAGCTACTGGTGCGCATGCAGCTAAGATTTATCAAACGATGGGACTGTCTTTAGCAAGCACACCTTTTGTTATTGTGGATAACTCAATGTAGTGCCCTGGGTTTTGAAGGAATCCTTATAAAATAAGGCTTTCACATTCAAAAGTGTCAAAGTCGGGAGCCTATATAAACTATAAAACCTGTAAAAGTGCGTAACTTCAGTTATTAAAGATTTTGGTAATCTGTTATTGCCATTGTTTTAAATTAACTTTATAGTTCATTGTGTTTGAAAATTTACATATTTCTTTGGCAGGCACTTCTTTCTGTTCCAATAGAGTGGACGCTTTAACAAAGT
Organism: Facilibium subflavum; assembly: GCF_003574485.1. Classification (GTDB taxonomy): domain Bacteria; phylum Pseudomonadota; class Gammaproteobacteria; order Francisellales; family Francisellaceae; genus Facilibium; species Facilibium subflavum. Next base: position 7,212 of record NZ_QLIT01000140.1, on the reverse strand, counting down.
GTTTGTCTGGATTTCTTTGCAATACAACCAAAGAGGGTGAAACATGATTAATGTAATTTCTGTAGAAAATTTAGCTGAAATTGTCCATAAGCACACACTTAAACAGTTTTTTTTAGATCTCATAGCAGCGCTAAAAGAAGATTTTGTTCGTTGGGATCAGTTTGATAAAATTCCACGCCCTGCATTTCATGTACCTGATGGGGTCATTGAGTTAATGCCAACAGCAGATAAAGAATTATTTGCTTATAAATATGTCAATGGTCATCCAAAAAACCCCTTACAAAACAAGCAAACGATTATTGCAACCGGGCAGCTTTCTAAAGTATCAGATGGCCATCCACTTTTAATCTCTGAGATGACCGTGTTAACAGGGCTTAGAACAGCAGCAACTTCTGCTTTGGCAACAGACTATCTGGCAAGAAAAGATGCCAAGACACTTGCATTGATTGGTACAGGCGCACAAAGCGATTTTCAGGCCTTAGCAACAGCACTGGTTCGTGATATTAAAACGATTCGTTATCATGATATTGATCCTAAGGCAATGCATCGTTTTGAAAAAAATATGAAGGCCTATGATTTTGAGCTAATCGCCTGTGACAGTAATGAAGAAGCGGTAAAAGGAGCAGATATCATTACGGTTTGTACCGCATGTAAAGCCCATGCAGAAGTTATTAAGGATGATTGGATAAAACCTGGTGTTCATATCAATGGCTTGGGTGGAGATTGTCCTGGCAAAACAGAGCTTCAAAAAGAAATTCTCATGCGATCAACGGTTGTTGTGGAGTTTTTTGAGCAGTCATTTATTGAGGGAGAAATTCAGCATTTTACCGAACAGCAAGCCAAGCAAATTGTGGAAGCAGAATTGTGGGAGATTATTGCGGGCAAGAAAAAAGGCCGTTTGAGTGAAGATGAGATTACGGTGTTTGATTCAGTTGGCTTTGCTTTGGAAGATTTTTCTGCTTTGCGACTTTTATATAAACTTGCAACAAAATATGGCATTGGTACGCCTTTGAACATGATTCCACAACTAAATGATCCAAAAGATTTATTTTCAAGTTTGAAATCAACAACCGATAATAGTGCGCTGTCAATTAATAGTAATAAGCTACAGGTTCAAGCGTAATTATCAAATGTTGCAAAAGAGGGATCAATGAGTATTACAATAGAAAAAGACATAGCTATGACGAATAAAACAACAAAACAACAAAATAATGTTAACCTGCACATCACCAGTGAGATTGCACCTTTACAGTCAGTTTTATTAAAACGACCAGGAGGTGAGCTTTGTAATTTAATTCCTGAGGCATTAGAAGAGCTTTTGTTTGATGATATCCCGTTTTTGGAGGTAGCACAAAAAGAGCATGATGCCTTTGCGGGTATTTTGAAACAACAAGGGATTGATGTATTTTATCTGGATGATCTTGTTGGTGAGACTTTACAGATTGATGATGTCAAAGACAAGTTTATTGCGGATTACTTGATCGCTGCGAATATTTATCAATCAGGGGTTAAGCAGGCATTGACTGAGTATTTGAGCAGCTTTTCAGGAAAAGCCTTATGTGAAAAAATCATGTCTGGGGTGAAAAAGGCAGAAGTAGACTATAAGGCGCATTCATTAGCAGGACAAGTCGAGCAAACAGCGCCATTTTGGCTCCAGCCGATCCCAAATCTTTATTTCACGCGTGATCCTGGTGCTGTGTTTGGTAATATGGTGAGTCTAAATAAAATGTATGCACAGACAAGACGGCGCGAGAGCCTGTTTATTGAAAGCATTTTTACATATCATCCTAAATTTCAGCATAATCATTTTATTGATTTGAAAACAAAATTTGGCTGTATTGAAGGTGGTGATATTTTAGTGCTAGATCAGCATACTTTGGCGGTTGGATTATCACAAAGAACTAGCGCGCAAGCGATACAGGATTTTTGTGAGAGCCTGTTTTTTGATCAAAGCCATAAAGCATTTCATCAAATTAAAAAGGTGATTGTGTTTCATATTCCATCAAGTCGTGCATTTATGCATTTAGATACGGTTATGACGCAGGTAGATGTTGATAAATGTAGCATGCATAAGGGCATTGTTGGTCATACAGATATTTATAAATTAATGCCAGGTTCATCTGGTAATGTGAAATGTTATAAGCTTGATGGTTCAATCGAGTCTGTGCTTTCTAATGAGCTTGATAAGAAGATACAAGTGATTTACTGTGGTGGCAGTGACCGGATTAATGCCTCAAGAGAGCAATGGAGCGATGGGGCGAATACCTTGGCGATCAAACCAGGTGAGGTTATCGTTTATCAGCGCAACCTTACAACAAATAAAGCACTGCAGGATCATGGAATTAAAGTCCATCAAATGCCGTGTTCAGAGCTATCACGTGGTCGAGGTGGGCCTCGATGCATGTCAATGCCATTAGTCAGAGGAAAGTGAAGGGAAAAGCATGGAGAATATAACAGATACGCTTGTCATGGTTGAACCGACCTATTTTTCCTACAATGCGCAAACTGCAGTAAATAATGCCTTTCAAACGAATCTGGCATTAAAGGCTGAGCAAATAAGTATGAATGCCATGCAGGAATTTAAACAAATGGTTGCTCAGTTAAAGCAAAATGGGATACAGGTTATTGTATTAGGCTCACCTTGTGAGAATACCCCTGATGCGGTGTTTCCAAATAATTGGTTTTCAACACATCTTGTTAATAATGAGCCAACGTTATTTATCTATCCAATGTTTTCACAAAACAGGCAAGCAGAAGTTCAGGTATCTTCGCTTAAAAAAGCATTATTACAACATACGGATAGAGTCTACCAAATAGAGGATTTCCGCAATATGGCAGATGCTGGTGTTGCCTTGGAAGGAACCGGCGTGTTTGTCTTTGACCATAAAAGTAAGACAGCCTTTATGTCTGTTTCTGATCGTGCTGATAAACGCTTGGCAAAGCAGGTAACTGATAGGCTTGGCTATTCACTTGTTTGTTTTTCAAGTCATGATAAAAATAATGCGCCTGTTTATCACACAAATGTGATGATGAGTATAGGTGAAAAGCTCGCGTTAGTTTGCTTGGAGTCGATAACAGATGAATCTGAAAGGCAAAAGGTATACACGACATTAACAAAGATTGGCAAAGAAGTCATTGCACTTTCATTAGATCAAATCTACCATATGGCGGCGAATGTGTTAGAGGTGAAAAATGACAAGAACCAGCATTATTTATTATTATCGACAACGGCAGATAAAGCGCTGACAAAGCCTCAAAAGGACTTAATTGATCAGTATTGCAAACGGCTTTGTTTTGATATTACAACTATTGAAACTATCGGTGGTGGTAGTGTTCGATGTATGCTTGCTGAGGTTTTTTATCGCTAATGCCACTTGTGCCTTCACCTAAGCTGTTTACAACCAGGGGGTCAAAGTCTCATGGCTCATATGTAAGCGTGGCAAAATGGCGTTTAGAAAGTGTCTTATAAAGGTAGCGTAATGACAAACATAGCAATTTTTGATTTAGATCACACTTTAATATCAGTTGATTGTTCAAATGAATGGATTAACTATATGTGTGCCCAGGGTTTTGTTGATGATCCAAAGGGTTTTTTAGCACAAAAAAATGCATTTGATATTGCTTATCGACAAGGCATGGTTGATATGCGGGCGTTTTATGATTTTATCTTATATCCAATCAAGGGCAAAGCAGTTACGGAGATGGTGTGCCATTTTGAGCAATTTGTGCGTGATACAATCCCACAATACATTTACACACAAGGCTTACAGCAATTGCAAATGCATAAGGATAATGGTGATGAAATCTTGTTAATTTCTGCAAGCATGGTTGATTTGGTTCAGTCTATTGGACAGTTATTAGGGTTTGCAAAAGATAATATTATTGGTGTTAATACACAAAAATCCCAAGGGATCTATACCGGTGAAGTGATTGAGCCTTTAAGTTTTTCAAAAGGGAAATGTATACATTATCAAGCCTGGCTGTCAGCGCAGGAGAAAGCCTATCAAACAAGCTACTTTTATTCCGATTCAATTAATGATCAGGCTTTATTGACTGAGGTTGATTATGCCATGTGTGTTAATCCTGATGCAAAACTCTATGCGCTGGCAACAAAAAACTGCTGGTCAGTTTGTTATTGGGAGCAAACTGCGGGCGATTTGTTGTATAAACCGGATAATGTTTCATAAAACTTTTCTTTAAAGCTGTATGATCCAGGGCAAATTTAGGTTTTTTATTAAAAAGTAATCGACAAGTCAGTGAAAATCCTTTAGAATTTCCCGCCTAGCATAGCTAAAGTATGCTGACCGAATTTATTACCTGTTGCATAGAATCTATGGTTTGCATAGGCTAGGCAGATTGTAAACATAAAAGTAAAAAGGTAGACCGATGAAAAGAACATTTCAACCAAGTAATTTGAAAAGAAAAAGAACACATGGTTTTCGTGCGAGAATGCGTACGTTAAGCGGACAAAAAGTGATTCGCAACAGACGTGCTAAAGGCAGACATAAGCTTGCCGCTTAATTGCCTTAGCAAAAAAAATATTCTTTCTCGCAAGCAATTCCCGCTTGGTTTTAGCCACGTAACAAAAAAAATTCATACCAGGCACTTTACTTTTTTGCTTGCTGAGCGGCAAGACTTTGATGCGGCTATTGGCGTGATTGTCGCAAAAAAAAAAGTCAAGTCAGCTGTCCAGCGTAATCAATGCCGTCGTATTGTTAAAGAAGGCTTTCGCCTTAACAAGGGACTTTTTAGCCATGCCTATGTTATTGCTATTGCAACACAACATGCGGCCAATGCGGATAAATCACAATTATGGCAATCTGTCGAGCATTTTATAGAACAGTGTGCAAACTAATGGCTTTATTTGTCATTTTTCCAATTCGCCTGTATCAAATTTTTATTAGTCCTATGCTTGGCAGGCGGTGTCGTTTTTATCCAAGTTGTTCACAATATGGTCTTGAAGCAATAAAATTGCATGGAATATGGATTGGGCTTTGGCTATTGGCCAAAAGACTGGTAAAATGCCATCCAGGCTGTAAAGGTGGTTTTGACCCAGTACCAGAGAAAAAGAAGGTTAAGTAGATGAAATCAAATTATATCAGAATATTTTTATTGGCATTAATCGTCGTGATTTTTATGTCTTTATCGACAAGGTGGGAGCAAATGTTTGCGCCTAAGCCTTCTGCTGAGAAAGCAAAACAGGCACAAACCCTGCAGCAAGCAAAGACGATGCAATCATCAACAAGCCAAGATGTTAAGGCTGGACAGACTCAGCCAAAGATGCCAACACAGCAAGTTGATATAAAAAACCTTAAGCCAATTACGATTAATACCAATGTATTTGATGATCTACAGATTAGTCCACTAAATGGCGCGATTATTAATGCATCGTTAAAGGAATATAATATAAGCCTTGATGATAAGAATCCAATGCCATTGTTAAGCAGTAAAGATGGCGAGAAATATACGGCACAAAACATACTGTTGATCAATGGCAAGCCTGTGGATGTTATATTCTCTCATCAAAGTACAACAAAAAAAGATGGTAAGATTACCGTAGTCATGGCCGCTCATACAAATGGCCTTGATATCAGCCGTCAATACGTTTTTGATGAAAATACCTATGCAATTACGGTAACACAAAGTGTTAAAAACACGACCGATCAGGCAGTGAATGTTACTTTCGATAACGAAATCACACGTGAGGTAAGTCCTGAATCACATAGCTTCAGCCTTTTTGATGCACATTCTTATTCGTTTAAAGGTGTGGGGCTGTCTTCATCACAAAAGCCCTTCCAAAAAGAATCATTTAATGACCTTGCAGATACAAAAATCCCAACAGAAGTAACGACAACAAAGGGCTGGGCAGCAATGATACAGCACTATTTTGTGAGCCTTTGGGTGCCTGATAATCCAGATACGACCTTTAAGGTCTATGCCCAAAAGCTTACATCTGATGTTTATCAAGCAGGGGTTCAGACTTTGCCGGTTGTTTTAAATAAAGGGCAAGTCACCACAAACAAAAATATTCTTTATGCTGGGCCTACAATCACGAAAAACCTTGAAGCAATGGTGAGTGATTTTGGTCAGAATAAACCTGAAGGCTTAGACAAACTGGTTGATTATGGTTTGCTGTCTTTTATCTCGGTAATTATCTTCTGGCTGATGGGCATTATTCATGGTCTTGTTGGTAACTGGGGTGTCGCGATTATTCTGGTCACGGTTATTATCAAGTTATTGTTTTATCCATTATCGGCTAAAAGCTATAAATCAATGGCAAAAATGCGCATGTTACAACCGCGCATGAAAAAATTACAAGAGCTATACAAAGGCGATCGCCAAAAGCTTGGCCGCAAAATGATGGAGATGTATAAGGAAGAGAAGGTAAATCCAGCCAGTGGTTGTTTACCAATCTTAATCCAGATTCCAGTATTTATTGCACTTTATTGGGTATTGCTTGAGAGCGTTCAGTTGCGCCAGGCGCCATTTATTTTCTGGATTCATGATTTAGCTTCTAAGGATCCGTATTTTATTTTGCCAATCTTAATGGGTATCTCAATGTTTGTGCAACAAAAGATAAGCCCAAGCTCAGCAGATCCAACACAGGCTAAGATTATGATGTTAATGCCGGTAATATTTACTGTCTTCTTTGCATCATTCCCATCAGGACTTGTGCTTTACTGGTTAACAAATAATGTGATCAGTATCTTACAGCAGTGGTATATTACCAAAAAATATACGGCGATATATAAAGCAAAACGTGCTTGATTGCCTGACTTTATTAGTTGACTTTGTGTGTTAAATAAATCAGTTGATAAAAGTCTTAAAGCAATACTCAATAGCTAAAAAACGTGAGTTCGACATAAGTGTTCATAAAACTATCAGCTCACTATCTCCCTTAATCCGTAAACTTGGCTTTTTTGGCTGAAAACAATAGGCAATAAGGCCACACAATAAATTTGTCATAAAGTTCCAAATTGAACGATGCCTCGTATGCTCAATTTGACTAATATTCTGTAACCGCTCCATAAACCCCATCTAGTAAAGGCGTTTGTTCTTAATCATACTGTTGTTGTTTATTCACAAATATGGAGCACAGACGATGACAGAAACGCAAATCAAGTGGCTATCAATTATTAGGGATTGGGAAGTCTCAGGGCTAACACAGGATAAATTCTGCCAGGAACAGGAAGTATCCAAAGCATCATTTTC
>NZ_QLIT01000139.1 GCF_003574485.1 Facilibium subflavum | reverse complement strand
TCTGAACCCCTTTATTTTTAAGCGTTTTCATGTCATTTTTGTTTTGCTAAAAACGTAATAAAAAGAAGCATGGAACACACAAAGGAACTTCAGCAACTACTTAAGCACTATTTTAACGATACTCGTCACACTTTAGAATGCCTAACACTCATTATTTTGGGATTATTTGTTGTACGAAGCATTAACATGGCAAAGCTGGCACGAAGCTTCCCAACACAAAGCAAAGAAGCATCAGTTTATAAACGTTTACAACGCTTTATGAAACGTTTTACATTCTCGCATAAACGTCTATACCAAAGTATTTGTGAGATCTTGGCATTGTCGATGCCAATCACTTTATGCATGGATAGAACCAATTGGAAATTTGGCAAAAAACACATCAATTATCTTGTGGTTAGCATCGCATACAAGGGCGTTTCGATTCCATTTATGTGGTCACTGCTGACAGATAAAAAATGTGGCAACTCTGACTTTAATGATCGACGCAAATTATTTGATCAATTGCTTCAATTCATCGCGCCATGTCAAATAAAATGCGTGCTCTGTGATCGAGAGTTTTTAAGTGGCGATTGGGTTGCC
>NZ_QLIT01000138.1 GCF_003574485.1 Facilibium subflavum | reverse complement strand
GATGGTGTTATTCCACCGGGTGGATGTAAGTTAATTATTATGGGTGGTAATACAGTTCCACTGGGAACATATGAATTTGATTTTATGATTGATGGTAAAAAATTTAAATCGCTTTCTTTGGTGGTTAGGAATGCAGAATAAATTTATAAAGCGAATATGATAAATCAAACATATTGGTAAAATTTTTGACAATGCATTTAATCTGGCAGGTTTAATTAAGGCTATGGTACTGATAGCGCAAGGGACAATATGACGATTACAAGTAGGATTATAGCAAAGGGTATGAATTATGATTAAAAAAATCAGCGTTTTTTTTGCTTTACTATTAGGAACTCTGGGTATACCCCCTTTATTTGCCTATCAGTATGCAGATAAAGAAATTATACTACAGCTGGATCAGTCTTGTGCCAATGTCGAAAAAGTGTATGCTTCTGGAAAACTATACGTTGAATTTAAACCAAGCATTCATCTGCCTGAAGACAGATACCAATATCCCAGAGCACATTTAATTAAGGGGCAATATTATTTCGTGCATATTGATGTGGATCAATTAATCCAAGAAAAAGGAATGGATTTGCCTATTTTAAGCTTTAAGGGCCTTGGTGAGAATGAAATTGCCGGAAAGCTTGCTTTAATGTTAGGGGATAAACAAAAAGAAAATATTATCATCTTTGATGTCTATGACCAACCGCTTCGCTTGCAGCACAGAAGTGGCGCAGAGCAATTTCGTTTTGCCGGGCTTGATTGTAACGTTACCACCAATAATAAGTATTACCAGGTTTTTATTCATTGTTATTGTTAATGGATTAACCTTGCGTAGGTAGGTAGTATTTAGCGGATTTCCTGTTTTCATAGATTGCACAATAGAATTTCTATATACTGTACATAAATTGATACAGCATAAAGAGGTGTTTTTCTGTGCTGAAAAAACTGCCGATAGGTATTTCTGGTTTAGAGAAAATAATGACAGGCAACTACGTTTATGTAGATAAGACCCGCCATGTGCACCAGCTTGTCAATACTGGTGGGGGTTATTATTTTTTGTCACGTCCAAGACGTTTTGGTAAATCATTACTTATTGACACAATTAAACAGGCCTTTTTAGGCAATAAAGAACTCTTCAAAGGCCTTTATTTGGAAAAGAATTGGGATTGGACGGTAAGTTATCCAGTCCTGCATTTTACCTTTGGTGAGGGTAATGCAGCAACGCCAGAAGCGTTAGATGCTAAGTTAATGAAATTTTTAGACCATTATTACCAAACCTATCAAATTAAGAATCGTTACACAGAAATTAGCAGTCGGTTTGCTTATCTGATCGAGCAGCTTGCTGGCAAGTATAATCAGGTAGTTATTCTGGTTGATGAATATGACAAGCCTATTTTGGACACTATTGATGATAGCAATATTGCTAAGGCGATACGTGGGCGATTACGAAACTTCTACAGCGTGATAAAATCACAAGATGTTAATATTAAATTTGCAATGCTTACAGGTGTATCTCGGTTTAGCAAGATCAGTATTTTCAGTGAGCTTAATAATTTAAAAGATATCACATTAGACAAGCGTTATGCTGATATTTGTGGCTATAATCAATCAGAGCTTGAAATGTTTTTTAAAGAGCACTTGGCACAAGGCTAGGTCGATGGTGAATTGTTAAAAAAATGGTATAATGGCTATAATTTTGCAGGTAGTGAATCCCAGAGTGTCTACAATCCATTTGATATTTTGTTGTTTATCGATGGAGACTATCAGTATCAAAGTTATTGGTTTGAAACAGCAACCCCAACGTTTTTGGTAAAAATGATTGAAAGTAACCGTTATTTTATTCCAAGTTTGGAAAATTTGACAGTTGGCGAGGACGTGCTAAAGACATTTGATGTTGATAATATGCCTGTTGAAAGCTTATTATTTCAAACAGGATACTTAACAATTAAAAAAATCACTACAATAGGAACACAATATGCCTATGTATTAACTTATCCAAACCTTGAAGTTAAAGCTAGCTTAAATGGCGCCTTAGCCAGTATTGCTTCAAATCTAATGGTTAAGAACCAGCATTTGACCTTGATCGCTAAGGCTTTACAAAATAATGAATTCCAGCACTTACAGCGTATTTTTAACAGCCATTTTTCTTCGATTCCAAATGATTGGTATCGTAATAATAATATCGGTCAATATGAAGGGTTTTATGCCAGTATTATAGCTTTTTTGTCGCACTAGGCTATGACACAATTCCAGAGGATGTAACCAATCGTGGCAGGATTGACTTAACACTAATAATGCATGATAAAATCCTTATTATTGAGTTCAAACTGAAAAAATTTGGTGACGCAAAAAAGGCAATTATGCAAATAAAGGAAAAAGGTTATCCTGATAAATATGTCAGTTATCACAAGCCGATTTATTTGATTGGAATAAGTTTCGATACAATAGAAAGAAATGTAACCGAGCTTAAGGTTGAGCAATATGAAAATAGTAAAAATCGTTTTAGTCAGTAGTGTTTTTGTAAGCCAAGTGTTTGCTTCAACGGCCAGAACAGGTATATTTTTAAGTACAGATGCTGGATATATGAATTTTTCAGGGACAAGCAATTCAATACAATATAACAATGATTCGGTTTCAATTAGCCTATCTGGTGGCGCTGGAGCATCTTTTTTAATCGGCTATCAATATGCATTAAATCCTTATATTGCTATAGGCATTAAAACAGGGGCGATCTATGGTGCAGTGGCCGGTGAAACCGTGACATCAAGCCAGACACCCTCGATTACAATGAATGCAACGCAAGTTTGGTATTACCCTTTATTGGCATCTTTTAACCTTGTAACCCTGTCAGGGATTTTTCTTACAGCAGACGGTGGGTTGAGTTATAATCATGCCAATTTTACTGTGATTGATACAGCGAATATCGCCAATACAACGATCGCAGAAAATCATAATAGCACCAACCCATTAGCAAGTATGAGTTTGGGCTATCAATTTAATATGGGATTATCTTTGTATTTTAAATATACCCATGTCTTTAATAGCCTGAAAAAAGATACTTACCAGGATTTATTGACAGGGAATATGTATATGCTTGGTGTCAGTTACGTATTTGGGGATTAGCCTAGTTTCATTTTCTATTTTTTATGATAATATGCCAGCATTCTTTATAATTATTTTATGGAGCAATGCCGGTGCAATCAGACTCAGATGATACCTTAAAAAGAATACGTTGGGCCGCGCGTCGTGGGATGCTTGAGCTTGATTTAGTTTTATCGGCTTATGTTGAGAATTGCTATTTACAGGCATCCGACGTAGAAAAACAGCAATTTAATCGTCTTTTAACATGTGAAGATCAGGATTTATTTGGCTGGTTTATTCAGTCAAAACCCGTTGATAAAGTGCATAACGATATTGTTAAAAAAGTACTTCAAGCTAAAAAAGATGCTGCAGCGAAACAGGTGAAAAGCAAATGTAGCAGTACTGTTAATAAAGGAGGTGAGTGTGATTGATGAGCGTGTAGTTAAAAAGGAGATCAACCATTTAGAGGGAAATTGTCAGGTAATAAACCAACAACGGGCAGCAAAAATGATTTTAGACCGCCAGGATAAATTTGATCAATCAGATTTAATGAAGGAGATATCAAAGCATTGGCTTTGTGATGAATATACAATTGTTAAAGACTTGGCTAAACAAGCACAATTAACCCAGGCACAACGTGATGTCGTTGAAGATACAGCCAGTGAGCTGGTGGCTTTGGTACGACAAACACGCCTTAGTAAAAGCGGGTTGGATGCGTTTATGGCAAAATATGATCTCTCCAGCGAAGAAGGCATTGTTTTGATGTGTTTGGCCGAAGCTTTGTTGCGTGTGCCAGATAAGCTTACGGCGGATAAGTTAATCAAAGATAAATTGACAAGTGCTAATTGGCAGGAGCATATGGGTAATAGTGACCATTTGTTTGTTAATGCCGCGACCTGGTGTTTGATGTTAACCGGGAAAATACTTAAGCCTGCTCAGCATAAAAAGCGCTTTAGCAACGTATTAAAAAATTTTTTGGATAAGCGTTCACGTCCGGTAATACGCCGTACAGTTATGCATGCTATGAAAATTCTTGGTCAGCAATATGTTATGGGTGAAACGATTCAAAAAGCCCTTAAACGTGCCCAGGAAAAAGAGAAAATGGGTTTTACCTATTCATATGATATGTTAGGTGAAGCAGCAACGACAATGGGTGATGCGCGCTTTTATTATCAAGTTTATTATGATGCGATTACAGCAATTGGTCAGGCTGCAAATAAAGGAAATGTCCGTAAGAACCCTGGTATTTCAGTTAAGCTTTCAGCATTGCATCCACGTTATGAAGTGGCAAACGTTGATCGTATTCACAAGGAGATGTATCCAAAGCTTTTGCAGCTTGTTGAATTAGCGCAAAGTTATCAAATTGGTTTAAATATTGATGCAGAAGAATCTGAGCGTTTAGAAATTTCATTAGAGCTTGTCAGACGCTTGGCGCACGAGCCATCATTGGCTGGATTTGAAGGTATTGGTATTGTTGTTCAAGCCTACCAAAAGCGTGCAAGTTTTGTCTTGGATTATTTAATTGATTTGGCCGAGCACACAGGACATCGGTTTATGGTACGCCTGGTTAAAGGGGCGTATTGGGATTCAGAGATCAAGCATGCTCAGGTTGAAGGCTTAGAAGGATATCCTGTATTTACACATAAATGCTATACAGATGTCTCATATCAAGCCTGTGTGAAAAAGCTTTTTGCCAACACAACACATATTTACCCGCAATTTGCAACACATAATGCCTATACAACGGCAATGATTATTGAGCTTGCTGGTGAATATAGGGATTTTGAATTCCAATGCTTACACGGGATGGGGGATGCATTATATGATCATGTGGTCGGTGAGAAGCATTTTAATATTCCTTGTCGTATTTATGCACCAGTAGGTACTTATAAGCATTTATTACCCTATCTTGTGCGGCGTTTACTTGAAAATGGTGCAAACTCATCGTTTGTACATCGAATCGTTGATGCGCAAACACCGATCGAGGATTTGGTTGAAGATCCAGTTGAAAAAGCACAAAAACTTAACTTTAAACAACATCGTATGATTCCGTTGCCAGCAAATATTTACGGGGAAGATAGAATGAATTCAAAAAGTTACAATCTCAATGATACACGAACACTCGAGCAGCTTGCTTTGCAGATGAGTGAGCATGAAAAAGAAAGCTTTGAGGCCAGGCCTTTGGTTGAAGGCGTTGATTGTTCAAATTTATCAGCACTTGAAGTGAAAAACCCAGCCAATAATAATACCTTTGGTTATGTTTATCATGGGAATGAAACCATTGCAAAAAAAGCGATGGAAAATGCATATAACGCGTTTGAATCCTGGGATTTAACAGCTGCAAAAACACGTGCAGATGTGTTGAAGAAATGTGCTGATCTTTTAGAAGAACATATGCCAAGATTAATGGCAATTGCGGTTAAAGAAGCAGGTAAAACCTTTGCCAATGCAGTAGCTGAGATCAGAGAAGCGGTTGATTTTTGCCGTTATTATGCAATGGAAGCTGAAAAAGAATTCTCACAAGCAAAAATTTTACCAGGTCCAACAGGCGAGCTTAATAAAATCAGTTTACATGGTCGTGGTGTTATTGTTTGTATTAGTCCTTGGAACTTTCCACTGGCAATTTTTCTAGGCCAAGTCACAGCAGCGCTGGCCGCTGGTAACACGGTTGTTGCGAAACCTGCTGAGCAAACGCCGATTATTGCTTATGAAGCCGTTAAGCTTTTATATCAGGCAGGTGTACCAAAAAATGTCTTACAATTTGTGCCAGGAACAGGTGAGGAAATCGGTGCAAGTCTTGTGCAACACGATAAGGTTGCTGGTGTTGTTTTTACCGGATCTACCGAAGTTGCCAAGGGCATTCAAAAAACACTTGCCAATAAACCAGGTGCAATTATTCCATTAATTGCTGAAACTGGTGGGCAGAATGTGATGGTTGTTGATTCTTCTGCATTACCTGAGCAGGTCGTAAAAGATGTGCTTAATTCGGCTTTTAATAGTGCAGGCCAGCGTTGCTCTGCGCTTCGGGTGCTATATCTTCAAAAGGATATTGCAGATAATGTAATTGAAATGTTAAAAGGCGCTATGGCAGAGCTTAAGGTTTCTGACCCAAGCTTTATTGAATCTGATGTGGGACCGGTGATTGATAAAGAAGCCAAGGAAAACCTGCAAACACACATCAAAAAACTCAAAGGTGCTGGTAAGCTTGTTTATGAAGTTGCCTCAGATAAAAGCCTTGCCAAAGGCAATTTTGTTTATCCTGTTGTCTTTGAAATAGATAGTATTTCAGCACTTTCTCATGAGGTCTTTGGCCCTGTATTACATATTGTTCGCTTTGATGCAAAGGATTTGCATAAAGTGGTTGATGAGATTAATGCCACAGGCTATGGTTTAACCTTTGGCATACATAGCCGTATTCAAGAAACCGTTGATTTTTTCCAGAAGCGAATTCGTGTTGGTAATATTTATGTCAACCGTGATATTGTTGGTGCCGTAGTTGGTGTGCAACCATTTGGTGGTCAAGGGTTATCAGGCACAGGGCCCAAAGCCGGTGGGCCATTTTATCTGCACCGTTTAGCCACAGAGCGCTCGGTGAGTATTGATACTACAGCGGCAGGGGGCAATGCTTCGTTAATGAGCCTGGAAGAAGCACAGTAGGCTAAGCAGGCAAAACGGATTTTGCAATTTTCTCACGATCAAGTTTACCTGTTGCATTATGTGGTAAACTTTGGAAAATAAATAATTTTTCAGGGATTTTATAGTCTGAAAGTTTATCCTGGCAGAAATCTTTTAATGTTTTTAAGGTTAAAGGTTTTTTGTCATCTTTTAACACAATACAGGCGCAAACCTGTTGGCCAAGTGTTTTATCAGGAATTCCAATGATAGATACCTCTTTAATATCCGGGTGTTGGCTAATAATATTTTCAACTTCCTGTGGTGAGATGTTAGATCCAGCGCGAATAATTAATTGTTTTTTACGACCGACAAACCAGTAAAAACCATCTTTACCCTGATAGGATAAATCGCCTGTAAAAAGCCATTGGTTCTGTAAAGCCTTTTTGGTTGCTTTGGGTTTTTGCCAATAACCCAGCATGTTCGCATTCGTGCTAACCATAATTTCACCAACGGTATCTGCTTGTGTAATCAGATTGTTATTATGGTCAATAAGAGCTATTTTAACGCCCTTTGCAGGCTGACCAATTGCACCTGTTTTGGCTTTGTTATTGGATAAATTGATACAATAAGAGAAAGACTCTGTCATCCCGATAACTTCGGTGATCTTACAGTGTGTTAGCTGGTAAAAGTGCTGTTGTGAAGATGGTGATACTTTATCACCGCCAACCATGACACATTGAAGCGTTGATAGATCATGGTTATTTTGATCTATCGCATCAATAAGTGCATTAAGATTAGCCGGAACAAGTTGTAAATGGGTGATTTTGCATTGTGAGATTGCTTTGGCAAGTTTCTCAGCATCAAAGCGTTTAAATAAATACATATGCCCACCAAGCATCACTGTTGAGATAACTTGACCAACAAATCCGGCAATATGGCAAATTGGCAAAGTAATCGCATGTACCGCGGTATTATCTTGCGATATGGTTTCTGTTAATTGTTTTGCAGCGGCGAAAATGCTTTTATAAGAATGCATTACCCCTTTTGGTTTTGCTGTGGATCCTGATGTATATAAAATCATTGCCAGATCTGTTTCTTGTATTTTGGGCTTTAAAAAAGCAGGGGTGGTATCGTTCAGCAGATCACTAAAATAATGGAAATAATTTTTTTTTCGTTTTGATAAAGCAAAAACACGGCAATTTAGGATTTGCGTTTTGCTTACTTTTTCAACATGTGGTAATTTTTCTTTATCAACAATAAGCATATCAGCCTGACAGTCTTGTAACACATAACCAAGCTCTTCGGCCTTAAAGCGATAGTTAATTGGAATGATCACCACACCAAGATGAAAAGCAGCAAAATATAACCATATAAGCTCTGGCCTGTTATCCATAAAAAGCGCAAGATGCATACCTTTTCGTAAGCCTTGCTGATAAAGATTATTTGCCAGGGTCGTGCTTGTGTTGGCTAACTGTTTATAGCTGTAATGCTTATTACCAAAGCTTAACGCTTTTTTTTCTTGATCCTGCCATTGAGTTAAAAGCTTTGCTAACATGATTAAATACTGCCATTGTCATCTCATGGTATTACTATTAGTAAAGCAGATTTTTCATAAATGTGTTTTGCATTTACACCAGCTTTCTGCGTAATATGACAAACATGATTAATGCAGATTTTCTTCATTATGCGACAAGGACTGATCCAACTTATTAATACTTCATTGATGTGTATAGCTTTTGGTGTGACATTTGGAATGAGCCAGGAAGATCTTACGTTATATCAAAAAGCACAGACATTACTATCAAAAAAAGATTACCAGCCTTATTACCAAATCAAGGCAAAGCTTAAAGACACACCTTTATATAGTTATTTACAATATCTTGAAATTAAAAATAATCCTGATATGTTTGCACAGAAAACGATTCAGGATTACCTTTTAGATAATAAGGGTACTTACTGGGCACAGCTGCTGCCAAATGCGTTGGCAAGTTACTATGCTAAGCAACAAACATGGCCACTTTTTTTACAATACTACGATGGTGGCTTAGGGGTGACTGGGCAATGTTATCAGTTTCAAGCCAAGTATCAAATTGGTGATGAAAAGGCACAAAAAAGTGCTATAGAAGGCTTCACCAGGCTTTGGTCAACCAATGCTTATTTGCCTAAAGCATGTAATACCTTTGAAAAAATCTGGTCAGCAAAAGTGGATCTATCAAATCAAGTGCTGAAGGAAAAAGCGTACTTACTGGCACTTTATGGTAATTATTCACAAGCGCTTAAGTGGATCAAGAAAACAAAAGATAAAGGCGAAATAGATTTTTATACGCTGTGGCAGAAATCTGCACAAAATCCTAAGAAGTATATGGATGATTGGGTTGTTCAATCTTCACATTATCAAGGATTTGATCAAGCGATTATTAGCATTATGAATCAACTTTCTCGTCAGGATACTTATTATGCGGCTTCATTCTGGCAAAACTTTAAACAAAAAAGGTTCCTGTCGGAAAAAACATTAAACTTAATTGATGCAGAGATTGCGATTGATTTTGCCAGAGCTCATGATAAAAAGGCGACCCTATGGCTGGCAAAAGTCAAAGACCAGTATGCATCAAGCCTTTTATGGCAGTGGCGGTTACGTACAGCACTCTACTGGGGAGATTTTAAGACATATCTTGATTGGTATCAAAAGTTACCTGTATCCTTAAAAGCTAAAAATGACTGGCAATATTGGCAGGCTAAAAGTTATCATAGCTTAGGTGAAATGGGGAAGGCTAAACCTGTTTTTGAAAAATTAGCGCAAAAACGCAGTTACTATGGCTTTTTAGCAGCAGATATACTTAAAAAGCCTTATCAGTTAACACAGAAAGATTATCCTGTGTCCAAGGAATTAATAAAAGCAGTTTCCCAACAACTAACGATACAGCAGTCGTTTGATTTGTATCAGTTAGGTGAGTACAATTTATCGTATGATCTTTGGCGCTGGGCGTTAAGACAAAATAATCGTGAACAAACATTGGCTGCAGCAAAGTTAGCAGAAGATAAAAAAATGTATCAGTTATCTGTTTATGCATACACTAATGCTGGTGCCTGGCAGTATTTGCAGGGACGTTTTCCACTTGCGTTTGTACAAGATGTACAAGATGCTGCGAAAAAGTTTGATCTTACCCCATCACTTGTATGGTCGATGATGCGCCGTGAATCGATGTTTCGTATCCAAGCAGAGTCTTATGCTGGGGCTTGTGGTTTAATGCAATTGATTCCATCTACAGCTGCGTTTTTATCACAAAAATATCGATTAAATATTGCGCCAGATAACTATTTTAATATAAAAGAGAATATTTTACTGGGCACGGCAAATCTGAACTTTATGGATAAGTTATTTAAAGACAATAAAGTGCTGGGACTGGCAGCCTATAATGCAGGCCAAGGTAATGTTGCAGGATGGTTAACAGATACACCAATGGATGCAGATCGTTGGATTGAAACCATTCCTTTTGGCGAAACACGGGAATATATCAAAGCCATTTTAGCCTATATGGTTATTTATAATCATGTGATTTTAGGGCATAACGATTTTCGTATTCATAGCTTGATGCCAATGATTTCCAAAAAGGATAAAAGTTAGCTTACGCTTGCAGTTCGGCTTATGCTTTGCTTTTTTAGAAAAAGCGTCGAAGTGATACTATATTTGATAATCATAGCTTATGGTCAAAGGCGCATGATCAGAGAACCATTGCTCCTTATAGATACCATCGCTTACAACACAATCTTGTAAGCCAGGTGTGATGATCTGATAGTCAATGCGCCAACCAACATTTTTCGCGCGTGCCTGGCCTCGGTTTGACCACCAGGTGTATTGATGGGGTTCTTTATTGACTTGCCTAAATGCATCTACCCAGCCAAGCTCATCAAAAATATGATCTAACCAGGCTCGCTCTTCAGGTAATACTCCCGAGGTCTTCTGGTTTTGTTTCCAGTTTTTAATATCGATTTCCTTATGTACAATATTAATGTCACCACAGATGATAAAATCACGTGATTGTGCGATTTGCTCAGCCAGTATGTGTTTATACTTGTCTAAAAAGGCCATTTTATACTCTTGTCTGACATCACCACTGGAGCCTGATGGCAGATAGATTGAGGCGATGCTAAACTGATCATAATCAAACTGGATATAGCGGCCTTCTTCATCTGCCCAGTCAATCCCCAATGTGTGGATGATTTTATTTGGCTTTTTCCTGGCATAAATTGCCACACCACTATAGCCTTTTTTACTTGCATCGGTATAGGCATAGTGGTAGTCTTTCGGGAAGTAAATATCGTCATTTAATTGTGCCAGTTGTGCTTTGGTTTCCTGGATACATAAAAACTCTGCGTCTTGCTGATTAAACCAGTCAAAAAATCCTTTTCTTGTTGCAGCACGAATGCCATTTGCATTAAAAGAAATAACTTTCATTGGTTCTGTCATGAGATTGTATCTCTCCTTCTGAGGGTTAACTAAAATGAAAAAGCCCGCAAGTAGCGAGCTTTAAATAAGCTTATACGACCTATGCAATCAATAACAAGTTGTATAAGGCAACAAGAAATAAGCAGAGAACTATTTTTTAGCAGTGTCAGCTTTAATTTTCGCTTTTGTGTTGTCATTATCAGATTGTGCTGCTTTAGCGGAGATAAGCTTCACTTTAAAGCTTAGCACTTGATTTGGACCAATTTGTGGTGGCGCCATCTCACCGTAAGCCGCTTTAGGTGCGCAGTATAAGATGACTTCAGAACCAACTGGGATTTGGCTTAAGGAATCTGTCCAGCATGGGATGACCTGATTTAGTGGGAAAGTGGCTGGCTTTCCTGTTTTCTTAGAGCTATCAAATACCTTACCAAGAAGCTTGCCTTGTTTAATTTGATCTAGCGCATTTTTATCATCTTTAAAGGCTTTAGCAGGTGTTGTGCCCGTATAGTCAACGGTAACCATATCATCTTTGGCAGGTGCTTTGCCATCACCTTTTGTCAATACTTGGTAATAGACATCATCGTTGACTTTTTTAATGCCTGGAATCTTAGCAACTGCAGCCATAAATGTGTCCGAAGATTTTTCATTAACCGTACTTTCTTCTTTAAGTTTTACTTGTGCTTTTTGAATCATTTCTTGCTGAAAGGCTTGCATGATTTGTTTGGCATCTTCTTTTGAAATCTTAGAATCTTTGCCTGCCAATGCGGTTTTAATTCCTGATTGCAACTCTTTAACGTTTAATGCAATATTTTGGCTTTTGAAACCTTTACCCATTTCATAACCAATAATATAGCTGACTTTGTTTAGATCAACTTTAGTCGGTTGGCTGTCCTGTTTTGCCGCAGCAGGTTTTGTCATTTTAGCACTTGTATCAGTATTAGTACCTGCAGCATAAGCACTTATTGATCCGGCTAATAAGGTTGCCATAGCCAGCGTTGCGATTTTTTTCATATTATTCTCCTGTTATGAAGTTTTGTCTGTTACCCAAGTTATCCTAGAAAGACTCTGTTGGATTGTCAATCAGGTTATGGCTTAAGTTTTTAAAGTCAAACAAACCATTATCTAAAAGTTGTGAGGGTGCGACGTTTTTAAGCGCGCTGAAAATGCTTTCTTTTCGGCCAGGGAAGCTGCTTTCCATGTCTTTTAAAAATTGTTTTACTTTTTTTCGTTGCAGGTTTTCCTGAGTCCCACATAAGTTACATGGGATAATCGGGAAATTCATTTTTTCAGCATAGGCTTTTGTTTCACATTCATCGACGTAAGCCAAAGGACGTATCACGATATTCCGTTCATCATCACTTTTTAGTTTTGCAGGCATCGCTTTAAGCTGGCCATTGTGAAAAAGGTTTAAAAAGAAGGTTTCAATAATATCATCTTTGTGATGTCCTAATGCAATTTTTGTGACGCCATTTTCATGCGCAAAATCATATAAAATCCCGCGGCGCATTCTCGAGCAAAGCCCACAGGTTGTTTTGCCCTCAGGAATAACACGTTTTACCACACTGTAGGTATCACGCTCGATGATATGATAGGGAATCTGTTTAGATTGAAGATAATTTGGTAAGACATCTTGAGGAAAGCCAGGTTGTTTTTGATCAAGGTTAACCGCAATAATATCAAAGTCAATGGGGGCTTTTTTCTGCAAGATACAAAGGAGCTCCAAAAGGCAATAGGAATCCTTGCCACCGGATAAGCAAACCATGACTTTATCGCCATCTTCAATCATCTGATACTCTTCAATTGCGCTGCCTACTTTTTTTAATAGACGCTTTTCAAGCTTATTATGCGCTAAATGGTTTGGTGATGTTTGTGTTTGAGGGATATCAATTTTAATCATGATTTTTTATATGCCCAATGGTTTACTGAAAGTACTTGTGAGCTATTTTACAGCATTTGAGATGGGATCACTAATATCATTTATAAAATGGTTGTTCTTGTTGATGCGAAGGATTGAAAAATAAACAAATTCGGCAAAAAATGTTTATTTTATGGCAAATTTCGTTTAAAAATAGGTTTTGTTTTGATCAGTTTTATAAATAGTTAGGAACAAGATGGAAAGACAATATAGTGGATTATTTTTTTAAGGCATTGTCAAAAATGCATTGCGTAATGCAAAAATTGATATTGATGTGGTTGTTCCACATTGATTTAATAGGTCAGTAAATGTTCAATTAATGCTCCATTGCTTAAAATGTATTTTGTCATTTTTTGCTAAGTGATGTAGCAGCAGATAGCATAAGGAAAATAAATAATGAGAAAGAAAACATTGGCAAGTTTACTTGTAAGTGCAATATCAATGACAGGGGCAGCTTGGGCGGTACCAAGCTACCAGTTGGCATCAGGCTATGGAACCTTTAATGTGACTTTAGAGGGTGAAAAGCCAATTGAAAGTGCACAGTTTGATTATGGTAATAACACACTGGGGAGTGTCAACCTTCCTCAAGGTTATAGTGTTAGTGCAGGAAAGCCTTTAGGTAATGGACTTTATCAGTATAAGGTTACATTTAAAGCTACTTCATCCTGGGTGAAGCCAGCAACACGGCTTGTTTTAGGCCAAGTGCCTTATCTTGGTGGCAGTGAAACAAAAAATATGCCCTTTGATAAATTTTATGGCTTTCCAATGAATATTGAAATCAACAATGAAAAGGCAAAGTTAACAGATTATCCTTATGGTATCCAAAAGGTTGATATTCCAGACACACAAAAAGAAATCGGTGCTTATTATGCGGATTGGACCGTTTATGGTGGGCATAATGGGTATTCAATTGATCAGGCACCTTATAACAACATTAATACGCTTGTTTATGGTTTTGGTTCGATTAATCCAACTACAGGGCAGGCTCAGGTGCTTGACCCATATGCGGATGCGCAAAAATCAACGGGCGAAAATAAAGCAGTCGCTTTTCCTTATTTAACGATTCAAAGAATTGTCAATCCAAAATTAAATGCGATTTATTCGTTTGGTGGTTGGGGTACAGTTGATACCTACAATCAAGGCGGTGTCACATCAAACTGGAATTACTCATCAGGGGATTTCTCTGTATTGTTTCAATATTTTCCGGATAAAATTAAAACATTGGCAGACTCAATGACTTCAGCGATTGCTAAGCTTGGCTATAACGGTATTGATATTGATTATGAATGGCAGGCACCTGCTGAAACACAACAAAAATACTTAGGTGGTAATAAACCGCTTTGCTCACCACAGGAAAAAGGGGTAACCTGTACACCCGATCCCTTGACGCAACAACAAGCCAATGGCTACGTTGAGCTTATGTATTATTTGCGTCAGAATTTAGATAGTATGCAAAAAGACACAGGACAGACTTATTATCTAACTAATGCCTTGATGTCAGGCCCACAAACGCTGCAAGAGCTCGCGCAATATCAATATACAGGTAATGTTGCAGCAATCAAGGATAGTTATTCAGGACAAAATGCGCTTGAAATTATTTTAAATCTAGTTAATTTTACACATTTAATGACATATGATATGCATGGCCAATTTGATGCCCCCGAGTCTTATGCTAAGGCAAGCAAAAATAATGTTACAGATTTTCAATCGCAAGTATCATCAAAAAATAAATATAACCCAGTGCAAGATGACTTTTCAATCAACGGCACAATGGACTGGCTAAAACACAATGCATCAAAAGTAAAAGACTTAAATCAGAAAGTTTCTCTAGGTATTCCAGCATATTCGCGCATTGTTGGCGTAAGCCCAAAAAATGGATCGCCCGTGTCTGATTTACCAAGTAATTATATGGATAGCGGCTTATATCTTTATCTTGCTGACGCTGATCAGCAAGGCATTACAAAACAATCTTTTGGTGAGTTTATTGGGGATGTGTGGACACAGGATTATTTAGGGGGATCAACCGATCAAGCTGCAAGTAATTCAATCGTTCGCGGAATTCGTGGTTCAGGTACATTTGATTATAAGTGTATCGTGGATAGCAAATATTGTTATATGCAGGCACAATCAGCGATGGCACCGCAAGCGTTATTCAAAGCAAGTGATTATTACACACCAGGTAATAGCAGTGATGCACCTGGGTTCTATGCACAAACACCATGGGCATATTCAAAAGAAAATCACGTCTTTATGAGCTACGATGATGCACAGTCAACGGCAAAAAAAGTGCAAGAATTAGTAAATGACCAGGATATGGCAGGTGCTTTTGTCTGGGAGGTTGATGGTGACATACCAAAAACAGACAGCAACTACCAAAAAGACAGTATCATCTATTCAATTTATAAAAATATAGATAAACAACCCATACAACCGCATTTAGTGTGGCAAAGTAAACCAGCTTTTTCAAATATAACTGAAAACAGCGCTTCAGCCAGCTGGCAGGCAGCAATTAAAGATGAAAATACAGCGGTTAGTTACAGTTATGAATTAAAAGATGCACAAGGCAAAGTCGTTGCCTCTGGCAGTGGGTCCAATGCAAACTTCAAGGATCTTCAGCCAGATAGCCAATATAGCCTAACTGTGACAGCAAAAGCTGAGGGCTTTGAGAGTATTTCAGACACTGAAAGCTTTAAGACAAAAGCACAAGTTGTACAAAAGCTTGTGTGGGTAAATAAGCCAGTGGTAAGGAATATCACCGAAAATAATGCATCGGCAAGCTGGCAGGCAGCAATTAAAGATGAAAATACAGCGGTTAGTTACAGCTATGAATTAAAAGATGCACAAGGCCGAGTCGTTGCCTCTGGCAGTGGGTCAAGTGCAGGTTTTAATGACCTTCAGTCAGATAGCCAATATAGCTTAACCGTAACGGCTAAAGCAGAAGGCTTTGAGAGCATTTCAGATACGGAAAGCTTTAAGACAAAAGCACAAGTTAAGCAAGAACTTGTATGGGCAAATAAGCCAGTTGTTAGCAATATTACAACAGATAGTGCTTCAGCTAGCTGGCAGGCGGCCATCAAAGATGCCAATATAGCGATTACTTACAGCTATGAATTAAAAGATGCAACAGGCCAAGTCGTTCATTCAGGCAGTGGTACAAGTGTAAACTTTGCTGATTTGAAATCTGATAGCCAATACAGCTTGATGGTAACAGCTAAGGCAGAAGGGTTTGATAGTATTTCAGATACCAAAAGCTTTACAACTAAGTCATCAACTGGAAATACCTGGGATCCAAATAAGGTTTATTTACAAGGTGATAAGGTGACTTGGAATGGTATTGAATATACGGCTAAATGGTGGACTCAAGGCCAAGAGCCAGGCAAATCTGATGTGTGGGAAAAGCCAGTTGTGCCAGGTGGTCAGTGGAGTCCAGATGTTGTATACAATACTGGAGATAAGGTCACCTATCAAGGTCACACCTATCAGGCAAAATGGTGGACAAAGGGTGATAATCCCGAGGCTTCAGGCCAATATGGTCCTTGGCATCAACTGTAAGGTTGGTACAAGGGGAGCAAATCTAATGAAATTGATTAAACGTTAAAATAAGGATAGATGCACAATGAAAAAGAAATTATTAGCAACAACGGTACTTTGTTCAATCGTAAGCCTTGGTTTTGCCGGCAGCGCCTCACAGCCAATTGATATGAATGGCTGGTATCAGGGTGTGACGATGAAAGATGTTACTGCTGACAGTCTGGGTGTAAAAAAGGGAGATCAGGTGAGCATTACCACACCTGGTAATTCAAACGTAACTTCAAGCTGGGGCTCGATGAGCTTTGGTGATTGTTCAACTGAGTATGGCAACACGCAATCTACAACGACTTGTACAGTGACAGATGAGCATAATTATACAACAGATTTATCATTTGGTATTAACGCACACGGTGGTAGTGCTGTTAAGCAATCCTCAGAGGTTGTCGTCAGTAGTGCTTCACAGCCAAAATCACAAGCGACAATTGAAATAAGCCTACCGCAAAAGCCTGATAATATTTCACAAGACATCAAAGCGCATGTTGTTATTTATCAGGGCGATCATAAGGTTGATGATATCAGTGATCAACCTTGGGGAGTAACCTATAACCGTGTGGTCAATTTCTCTGGTGATAGTGCTGCATTTAGTATTCATGTAGATAATATTGATAAAGATACGGCAAAAGCCGACCCAGCAACCTTTAATTTATCAAATGGTGGAACGCAAGCAGTAAAAGTCAGCTATCAAATTCCTAAGCCATCTGAAAAAGGTAGCTTGGAGGTCAACTTGCAAACGAAATCTGCGACCACATTGCCTAAAAATCCAAGTTATCGTATCCTTGATGACCAGGGTGTTAGTGTGAAATCTGGTGAGCTTCAACGTGGGATTAATACCTTTGAAGGACTAGATGCATCAACGCTTGGCAAGCATTACACATTAAAAAGCGATAGTTTTGTCGTAGATAATACAAAATACAGCCCTGAGCAGGCAGCATATGATTTCACCATTAAACCAAACCAGACAAGTAAATTTAATATTATTTATGATAGCCAGTCGATTCCAATGCAAAGCCTTCATTTTAATGTTCAAGGCTTGCCAGAAAATGCAAGTTCGACCATAACACTTACCGGTAAGGGTCAATCACAAAGTATTAATGTCAGTGAAAATAAAACCTACGATCTTTCAATTCCACAAAATGGAGAGACTTGGACAATAACAGCAAGTCGTTACAACCAATATATGGCAACAGTAACGCCTAATTCTATTGTGGCAGATGGTAGTACAACGCCAACGGTCAATGTAAATTATGTTAAGTCGACCTCACGCTGGCCCGATCGTGCAATTGTCGGTTATGTGAAAGGCTATAAAGACCAGTGGAAGACACAGCCTGATACAACAACAGATATGATTAAATCAGCGATTTCTCATGGTTATAACGTATTTGTGTATGCTTTTGGTGGTCAAAGTCAAGATAACACACCGTATCTTAAATTCTCTGATGCAGTCACGAATCAATTATCTGCGCAGCTACAGGCTATTCACCAAGCAGACAAGCTTGCTATTTTATCCGTTGGCGGAGCGGTTAATACCTTTGATGCTGACTTATCTGGCGGTCAAGCAATAACTGCCGGAGAAAAAATGGGTAATTTTCTTGCAGATAAAGGCTTTGATGGGATTGATTTTGATGTTGAGCATCCAAATGCCAGTGCAACCGGTGAGAATCTTCTAAATTATATCGATGCAATGCGTACTGCTTTTAAAGCAAAAACAGGGAGTGATCTCGTGCTTACTGCAGCACCGCAAATTAGTGGCTGGTATGGTACAGGGCAATGGGCTTCAGGCAGTGCAAAATTTGCTGAGGCCATGTATACACAAGACTTTGTGAATAAGGCAAAATTTGATGCCTTTTTGGTGCAGACATATAATCAGTATGGTGGTGCAAACTTTGGTGGCTTAAAAGGTTATGATGTTGGCTTTTTAACGATGAGCTTTAAATTGTTAAGCCAGGAAACACGTGACCAGATGTCGGGTATTCCTGCAAATGCATTTGTTGTGCCAAAGGGGACTAAAATTGTGTTAGGTGTTCCTGATTTTAAAGATTCAAGTGTCACAAACGAACAATACATACAAGGTACTTGCCTTGCAACAGCAATGTGCTCAGGTGTAGGTTTGTACAATCCAGCTGATATTAACAAAGACATTGCAACAGGGAATCTGCAGCAATATACACAATACGGTGGATTAATGACATGGATCTTAAACTCAGACGCTTATCAAAACTGGCACTGGGTTGATGGTGTGAAAAATTCTGCCTAAGGGTATGTCATTATTGGCGAGCAAATGCGTATGATGATTTCATTTAGCTAGTTGCATGGTTGATATGTAAAGCACACTCAGCCATGGCTTCCTCAAGTATATTGAACGCTTGTTGTAATTGGTCTTCTTCAATCGTCAACGGCATCAATGTTCTTAAAATGTTTTTATCCTGGCCGCAGCTTAAAAGAATCAAACCTTTATCCAAAGCGTTTGTGGTAAGCTTCTTCAATAAGTTGGGGTTAGGCCGGCCATTTTGGTCAACAAAGCTTACACCAACCATCGCACCTAGTCCTCGAATTTCACCAATAAAATGATGCTTTTCTTTTTGCTTTTGGAAAAAGTCTTTCACTTTCTGACCAATGGTTTGGGCTTTTTGTGCCAGATTTTCTGTTTCAAAAATCTCAATGCTGGCAAGTGCTGCAGCACATGCTAAGGGGTTGCCTGAGTTGGTTCCCCCTAAGCTTGCCACAGGCATGCTATCGGTTAAGCTTTTTTTCATTGTAATGGCACTTAACGGCATGCCAGCGGCCAGTGATTTTCCAGTGATCATGATATCTGGTGTTACATGAAAGTGTTCCATTGCAAAAAGTTTGCCGGTACGACAAAAACCTGTTTGAATTTCATCGGCAATCATAATAATGCCATGTTGATTACATAGCTGTCTTATATACTGCATGGACTCAATATTTGCAGGAATAAACCCGCCTTCACCTAATTGTGGTTCAATAATAATGGCAGCAATATCCTCAATAGCGACCTGATTATTAATCAACGTTTGCCAGTTGTTTTTGAAATCGCTCAGGCTTTGGTGAATACTTGGGTAGCTTATGCGGTAAATATCATTAGCCAGGCTGCCAAATCCTTGCTTATAGGGTTTGACCTTGCTCGTTAAAGATAACCCCATATAAGTGCGTCCATGAAAAGCGCCATTAAAACAGATAATTGCGGATTTCTTTGTTGCAAACCGTGCAATCTTAATTGCATTTTCAACGGCCTCTGCACCGCTGTTACAAAGCATGGTTTGCTTTTCAAAATCACCCGGTGTTAAATGATTTAGTTTTTCAGCAAGTTTTATATAAGGCTCATGTACCATAATATGAAAGCATGGCTGAATATAGTTTTGTGCCTGCTGGCAAATTGCTTCAACGACTTTAGGGTGATTGTGACCAACATTCATTGCACCAATCCCACCGGCAAAATCAATATAATGTTTGCCATTCACATCGGTTAATATCGCACTTTTGGCTTTGGCAACAGCAACTTGTGTGTTATTGGCCAAGGCTTTTGGGATGTGTGTCAGGCGTTTATTCCATAAGTAGGTTGAATCCATAAAGCAATTTCCTGTTGGTAATGAATGACAATAATAGTTTATGCCTTTACGTTGGTGCTTTCAAAGATTTTATCGGCAGAAGCGGCAACAAATCCTTGATAAAGCTGCCCATTTTTATCCGGATAGCGTTTGGCAAACTCATAGTAACAACATGGAACCTGGTAGGTGCCTTCGGTGAATGTTACCTCAGTTGTGCCAGATTTGGTGCTGGATTGCTCTAAAAGATCTTTTGGTGTGCCTTTGATCTCACCGCCTGCGCTATTTAGTGTATAGCCCTTTTCTTTTAAAAACGCATTAACATCAGCGATCTCATCAAATTGATTTAAGGCGTTCACAAAAACGGTGAAGTGATTGGCACGAAAGCCAAATACATAAAACCAGGCTGCGTACTCAGACGCTTCTAGCAATCTTTGGTAAGTATGATAGCTTGGTGTTTGCCAGCAAGCACCGGCGGTTAAAAGTTTTGTTGGGTTTTTTAATAGCTCTTGGGGGATTTGATCTAAGGCCGTATTTATCGTATCTTGTGTGAATTGGTTGAATTGCTCCAATAACAACTGGCTGATAAATATTTTTGGCTTATTCACATCTTTATGCTGGTAATGCTTGGCATAGAGCTTTTTGGCTTCAAAGTGATACTCGCCATTCTCATAATAGCCTTTCTCAATAAAAGGTTGAGCCAAAATATCAATATTTATCCGTGGATCATTAATTGTACGTAAAGCAATATGATCATTAATTACCGTATTGTTATAGGCAAATAAATCATGTATTTCCTGTGCATGCGGATTGTACCTGACATATTGTTGCCATAAATCATCAAGAATCTTAAGTTGAGACATTTATTAATCCTCCAGGTTGAATTTAATACCCTGCGCTAAGGGCAGTGCTTTACTCCAGTTTGCCGTAACGGTTTGGCGACGCATATAAGCTTTCCAGGCATCAGAGCCTGCTTCACGACCGCCACCTGTGTGTTTTTCTCCTCCAAAAGCACCGCCAATTTCAGCACCTGATGTACCAATATTAACATTGGCAATACCACAGTCACTGCCTGCATAGGATAAAAATGCTTCAGAGACATCAATGCGCTGGGTGAAAACTGCAGAAGATAGACCATGGTCAACCTGGTTGTTGATGGCAATCGCATCTTGTGTTGTTTTATAAGGCATTACAAATAAAATAGGGCAGAAGTTTTCCTGATTAACAATATCCCAGTTAGGGTCAGCTTCAACAAGTGTTGGCTCTACATAGTTTCCGGGTTTGTCAATGACCTGGCCACCAAAGGCAATCTTTCCGCCTAGTGCTTTAATACGATCTATGGCATTTTGATAGTTATCAACAGCATGCTGATCAATTAAAGGTCCCATAAGATTACTGGTATCTAATGGATCACCAACGCGGATTTGCTTATAGGAGTTTTTTAATCGCGTAACTACTTCATCATAAATATTTTCATGGACGATTAAACGTCTTAAAGAAGTGCAGCGTTGGCCGGCAGTACCCACAGCACCAAAGACAACTGCAGGAATAGTAAGCTTTAAATCGGCGGTTTCATCAATGATAGCAGCGTTATTGCCACCTAGCTCTAAAAGTGATTTGCCAAAGCGTTTGGCAACCTGCATGCCTACCTGGCGGCCAACTTCTGTGGAGCCGGTGAAAGATACAAGATTAATGCGTTTATCATCAACTAACGCCTTTGAGACATCAATACTTTGTGAGACAACACAGTTTAAAACATTTGGAAAGCCATGCTCTTGAATAACTTTATCACAGATCTCTTGAACAGCAAGTGCGCAAAGTGGTGTTTTCGGTGAAGGTTTCCAGACAACGCTATTGCCACAAATTGTGGCAATAAAAGCATTCCAGGACCATACAGCAACAGGGAAGTTGTAAGCTGAGATAACACCAACAACCCCTAATGGGTGCCATTGTTCAAACATGCGATGATCTGGGCGTTCAGAATGCATTGATTTGCCATATAACATACGTGCTTGTCCGACAGCAAAATCTGCCATATCAATCATTTCCTGGACTTCACCATCACCTTCTTGCTTGGATTTTCCCATCTCAAGCGAAACAAGACTACCAAGCTTGTCTTTGTTTTTACGAAGCTCATCACCGATAAGGCGAACTAATTCGGCACGTTGTGGTGCTGGTACTTTCCGCCACTGTAAAAATGCTTTTTGAGATTGCTTTATAATATCATCAAGGTGTTGCACACCAAGGCTTGGTACTTTCGCTAATAACTCATTATTGGCTGGGTTATAAGTTTCAATAAATTCATCAGATTTAAATTTGGTGGCATATTGACTTAACTGCTCAGCATAACTATTCATGCTTATCATTGCACGCTCCTTTATCATTATAAAAATTCAACACTAATATCGTCGTTTTGTTCTATTGTATTTTGCTTTGGGTCGGTTAAGCCTTGCAAGAAATTATAGCGATAATAATGTCCAAAGCGATTATCCATCATCTGCTGTAAACTGATGTATTCTTGTTTGACAAAGCCTGGTTTGAATTTATTTTCTTTTAAGGCTAAATCAATGGTGACACATAACCCGCAAGCAGTTGTCAGTTGCAGTGCTGTCCAGTTGCGACCAAAGGCATAAAGTGAATGAAACTTTTTGGCAAAATGTTTTTCACTAAATTCACCATTGATGTAACCTTCGGTAGAAACATAGACTAAGACGACATCGTCATCTACATGCGGCAGCGCATTTTCAAAAATTTCACATAGTAATTCTTGCTTGTCTTTTAACTTTAAATCATTAATCAAAAAGCGCAGTTTTTCGCAGTGCCCTGGGTAGCGCACGCTTTTGTAATTAATATTGCGTACTTTGCCTTGATAGGTGTCTTTCAACGAGCCAATGCCACCTGAGGTATTGAAAGCTTCGTAGGTAAGCCCATCGATTTTAATCGTCTCAAGATCCTCTAGCGGTTTTAATGTTGCCACCTTATGATTTTCAATGGCCAGGCAGGGTTTAACGTATTCATTAATCAAACCAGCAGTTGACCATGTCAGGGCGTATTGTAGTGGATTACTGATATTAACAGGTAGTGCGCCAACGCGCATTTTAGCTGTTTCTACCTGGTCAAACTGTTGTATTAAATCGTTGGTAACTACGCTGATAAACCCTGGTGCAAGGCCGCATTGTGGGGCAAAAATTTTATTGCTGTCTTTTGCAATACGTTCAACATAACGCGTTGTTTCGACATCTTCGGTTAAATCAAAATAATGAATGTCACAGGATTTTGCAATATCTGCAACTTTTTTGGTTAAAAAGTAAGGCAGGGCACACACTACAGCATCGATTGCATTGATTTTGATATAATCTGTAACTTGTTGGGTTTTTGTCACATCAAGCGCTGTCATGATGACATTTTTTTGATAGTCAACTAAATCAAGTTTCTTCTTAGGCTGCTCCAAATCAGCTAAGTGTACTTGATAATCGCCACTTGATGCTAATAAAGCACTTGTAAGTAAACCAACGCGTCCGGCGCCAAAAATTAAAATATTATGCATTATAAACTCCTTCTTATTGTTGATTCTTAACACTGCTTATAAAAATAATGCAGTAGACAGGCCTCCCAAGGCCTCTTTGTTGCTAATATAAGACAAACTTTTATAGCTAAATTGCATTTTAGGAGTTTTTTTACTGAAAGTAAACAGCCTAATAATCAAGAACTCTGTACACGATGATTT
>NZ_QLIT01000137.1 GCF_003574485.1 Facilibium subflavum | reverse complement strand
AACTGGCATCGCTATTTTATGACAAAACATCGACTCGATCTACTCTCAAAACGTGAGCTTTTCACGGAGAATATTTATCCATATCCTGAAAAAATGCCACGCAGGATTTATGAAACCCAAAAATATCAATTGCAGATTGAATTATTGAAGATGCAACAATGGATTCGATCAAGCGGCCAGAAAATATTAATTATTTTTGAAGGTCGTGATGCCGCTGGCAAAGGCGGAACAATTAAGCGCATGATGGATCACTTAAACCCTCGTTATGCTCGTGTTGTTGCTTTGGAAAAGCCCTCAGAAAGAGAACAGGGCCAATGGTATTTCCAGCGCTATATTCGATATTTGCCTACTGCTGGCGAAATTGTTATGTTCGATCGCTCATGGTACAACCGTGCGGGTGTTGAAAAAGTGATGGGATTTTGTACGCCTGAGCAATATCAGCAATTTCTACAACAAGCACCAAGAATTGAAGAAATGCTCGTACAAAGTGGTATTAAGCTTTTTAAGCTTTGGTTCTCTGTTAGCCATAAGGAACAAAAAAGGCGCTTTAAGGCACGTGCAGCACATCCATTAAAGCAATGGAAATTAAGCCCTATTGATAAAGCAAGCTCAGATAAGTGGGATGCTTATACGAAGGCAAAAGAAGAAATGTTTTTACACACTAATACTGATTTTGCCCCATGGACCGTTATTAAGTCTGATGATAAAAGGCGTGCGCGATTAAATGCCATGCGCTTTATCCTCTCACAGCTTGACTATAGTAACAAAGATCCACTAATCGCCATTGACCCTGACCCTTTAATCGTCAGCCAAGCCAGTGAAATTTATCCAGAATAAAAGTAAACAAAGCTTGCAAAAATGTCCAGTTGCGCTAAAATAGCTCAAGTCTCTCGGGCTCTTAGCTCAGTTGGTTAGAGCAGCGGACTCATAATCCGTTGGTCGCAGGTTCGAGTCCTGCAGGGCCCACCACTATATAATACCTCCAAAGCCAGTCTTTCCTGATAAATAGTTAACTTTAAGATTGCAGGCCTTGAAAGATTTTTAATAACATTAAAACTGATATTTTTATCAATTATTTTATACAAAGCAGATAGCCATCTTCCATGTGTAACGACAATATAATTATTCAATACACTGGCTTTTACATCATTAATTAACGACATGACAAACTGCTGCACTTTAAATAGCGTGTGGCTATCTTTATCAAGCTTATAACTTGAATTATAAAAACTCTTTCTTTCATGATTGGCATAATTACTATTACGAAAATCACAAGGGTGAAACTCTCGCAATCTATAATCTGGTATCACTAATTTATTTTGCGCTTTTGCATATGGATCTATCGTTTTTAATGCGCGCATAAAAGGACTTGAAAGAATTAAATCTACTGGAGATCCAATAATATCATCTAATAAATCGATTAAATCAATAGCATCTTTTGCACCTTTTTCAGTAAGCCCAGCATTTGGCTGTTGAGAATTTGCCTGGGCATGCCTTACAAAATATATCTGTTTGGGAAAATCAATCGCTTGTTTTTTTAAATTGGTACGTATCTGGTTCGCAATCGCTTCACGATAATGCGCTGGTGTGACAGTTTCTAAATTTTCAACCTTACCTTTTTCATCATTTACTCTCACCTGTAGTATCTTTTTAAATAATGCATGACTTTGATAAGCTACTTGCTCAGCTTTAGACATCTTACCACCTTGAAAACCTAATGTTTCTTTAGAGGCAGGCGATAATCTTTCATAATATCCTGTTTTTGTTGCAGCCAAATAACGTTTGGCATTAACATGTTCGCCAATTAATATGGCAACCTCCAGGTTAAGTCCCATTTCTAAAGCTTTTCTTGCGCCAATCCACTCATGATTAATCACGCCTAAACCTGCCATTTGTGGCTCAGAAACATCATTACAATAATGCCCAATATCATGCAGCAAAGATGCAATTTCAACATCAATGCCATGGTTAAGTTCTTTGGCAAAATGCGCGCATTGACATGCATGCGCAATTTGCGAAACACACTCACCAATATAATTTTTACTAGCTGCATTATATAAATAGCCTAAAAGCTTATCTGCATTAGCTTGTGCAGTTTCCTCAATCATATAATCCTGCATATTATTTCCCAATTGGATTGGCAACATTATAAATTCTGGCACCTTTTGAGTAGTCTTTATTTGGATCGCGTTCACATTCAGGTGGAAAGTTTACACGCTTATCAGCATAATATGCTTGTCGCTTAGAACCGCCTTCAGAGGCTTTATTGTAAGTAACAAACAAGGCTCTACGCGACTTATTACTATTATTGGACTTTGAGTAATGTGGCACATATGAGTCAAACAGCAAGACATCACCTGCTTTACATTCAATCGCTTTCCACTCAAACTTATCGCTTAATGACGCTAGAATTGAACCATCTGAATTCTGCGGCATAAAACGATCTTTTTCAAATCCACCTTCAACAATATTTAAGCAGCCATTCTCTATCGTTGAATCATCAATACACAACATCATGGTAATATGGTATTTTTGGTTAAAAGAGATAAAGGCAGGTGCGTCTTGGTGTGGTGTAAAGCCATTTCCACCTGGCAGCTTGAAATTAACCTTCTCTTTAAATAAAACGGCTGGCTCACCCATTAACTGAGATAAGAGGCTAAGCGTATTTTTACCACGCAATAAATCACTCATTCCATCATGATAATCTAAAAAGTTTTCAATACGGCACAATAACTTTTTACCATCTCTATGCTCAAAATATTTCATCCACTTCCCTGGTGTTTCTGGCAACGCGTATAATTCATCACTCCAGCGCTGTAGATTTTCAGTTTCTTCTCTGCTTAAAAAGCGAGAAATCTTTATAAATCCATGCTGTTGCCAAAAGTCCAGTTGCGCATTGGTTAATATATAATTCACGTGATTTATCCTCCTGTGCTAGATAATTATGCTGTCTGTAAACGTTGATCTTTAATTAAATATTCTTCCTCGCAGATTGCCCCTGAAGAAGCATCTGGCTGGCTATGAGGGATTAACATCGATAAAAAATACCCTGATAGTGCGGTAAGTGATAATAAAAATACCAGCCAGTAAATACCAATTGCATTTTGTAATATCGGGATAAACAACACTGAAATAAATGCGCCAAATTTAGCAGAAGCTGAACAAAATCCATGGCCTGTTGCTTTAATATGTGTCGGGTAAAATTCCACTGGCAACATATATGTCGTAATACCTGGCCCCATATTAATAAAGAAATTAAACAATATAAAACCAACAAATATTACAATCAGATTTATATTTGTGTATGGTGTAAATGTAAATGACATAATAAATAAACCTAAAAATGCAAAGATAAAACCGATCTTTTGAAGCCTTACACTCGTAACACGCTTCACTAAATAGACCGAACTTGCCGCGCCAAATAAAACAAAAATACTTACAAATAACGTGCTTAATATAATATCATGCATGCCTGTCATAAAGTTCGCTGAACTTGAAATATTTAATGCTTCCAGTACCCGTGGCGTAAACAAAGCAATACCATAATATGAAATATCCATAAAGAACCAGCATATTGCTAATGTCAGCGTTCCTCGAATATATTTTTTAGAAAAAATATCAACATATCTTACCTTGTTTTTATTGGCAATATTGTTTGCTGTATTTTTAGATAACCTTTTATGTGCCTGCCATACAAAACTCTCAGGCAGCTTAGCTCTTAACACTATACCCACAAGCGCAGGAAAGGCACCAATTGCTAACATCACACGCCATGCGCCTTCACCAGGATAAAGGCTAAACACACCCCAAGCAAGAAATACACCAATCGGAACAGCAGCACAATTCACCAGCATGGCTGAAGCCAGGTTACGTGAACGTGAGCTTCCTTTAGACATCTCTGATAAATATGAAGCGCAGATAGGATAATCAGCACCAACACCAAAGCCGATTAAAAATCTAAATATGCATAATGACGTCACATTCCAGGAAAAAGCCGAAGCAATAGCAACCCCAACAAAAAATAATAAATTGAGCATTAATAATTTTTTTCTGCCAATAAGATCTGCTACTCTGCCAATAATCAGTGCCCCTAAAACAGCACCGATCATCGCACTTGATTGTATGAGGCCAACCTGAAAAGGGCTTAAGTGAAACGACTTTGTCACAAATGGTTCTGCAACAGAAATAATATATAAATCATAACCGTCAACAAATAATCCTAATGAACATACCAACCAGACTAGAAAATACAGTTTATTCCTTTTTACCATGTGATTATCTTATCTAAACATCCTTGAAGATAACAATACTATATATGTGTTACAGTATTATTACAAACAGAAAAAGTGTCTCCAAAAGTGTAGGAAGGTCATTAATTTCAAGATGTCTATATTGAGCCACAAAAATGTGGGTAGGTCACCACACTTTTTTATGCTCTTAAAATAGTTGTTTTTGATTCCATATAACACCCATTTTTTTTAGCAGTGAATCCGTTTCTTTACAATCAATTGAATCACACTGGTTTAAATATTGATTGCGGGGTATCTGATTTAAATCGACTATACAGTTCAATAGCATAACGATCTGTCATGCTGGCAATAAAATCACTTATAGTCCTGGCACGGTTTGCATGATCATTGACATCATAGGCGTAAAAAATCTCACCAACATCCTCTGGTAAAAGCGAAGTGCTTGGTGTACTTTTAATCAAAATATCAAATAGCGTTGAAATAATTTCACGACCACGATAACGAACAATATTCATCTTTGGCGCACTGATTACAGCAAAATAGACAAAAAGCTTTAAAATTTCAACCTGCTTTTTAACGCTTTCTGGCAAATAGATTTTAGATAACAACGGACAATTTTCATCCAATGAAAATGCAATATTAGAAATGCAGTAATGTACTAAATTTGAGGTGAATTTTGTTCGAAGATAACTTGAATTTGCAAGCTGCTTTGAACGTTGATAAATTTGCGCTTGCGTGTCATTAAAGTCAATGATGCCATCAAAAATAGAGCGAATAATATTTTGTATTTCCTTAATGCTTAATAAAAGATTATTTTTTTCTGCTTGTTGTTGCACCTTTTGTAATAAACGCTCATCAGCACCAATCATCGATAATGGATCTAAAAATTCACCTTTAAAGGCATCCTCAATATCATAGGTGGAATAAGCAATATCATCAGCCAAATCCATGATCTGACACTCGATAGTTTTAAATGGTTTCCCTTGATAGTGCTTTGGCTCAATCCCTGACAATACGTGGGATTTAATTTTTTCCACCAAAGCACTTTCTGTTGCATAATAGCCTTTAATCGGCCCAGAGACTCGATTAACGACATATCCAGGAATCAGATGATCATATTTTAAAATGCTTGCCAGCGATCGATAGGTTAAATTCAACCCAAAGCGATTGTCTTTACCTGAATGAATTGGCCCTTGGCCTTCAAAGCGTTTTTTCTCCATTTTACTCAAAAGACGCAAAGTCTGTGCATTACCTTCAAAGCCACCAAATTCAAACATTTTTTGATGTAAGATTTTCTCTCCATTGTGACCAAAAGGTGGATGACCAATATCATGACAAAGTGCCGCTGTTTCTACGAGGTCTGTGTCAATATTCAGGTTAAATCGCCCATTAAGTGATAATGCAATTGATTTTGCAACCTGTGCCACCTCTAGCGAATGTGTTAGGCGATTTCTGAAAAACTCGCTTTCAAGGCAAGGGAATATCTGCGTTTTCCCTTGCAACCGACGAAAAGAAGCCGAATGAATCACTCTGGCATAATCACGGCGAAATGGTGTGAAGTGTTCTTTTTGCCTTGGCTCATGTACTGCTCTTTGATAGTCACTTTCCTGATATAGATTAATCAATGCAAACGCTCTTTATCTATTTACCCTATCGCTAAGTATAATGTGACATTGCTATAAACCACAAATACCATTGTTATATGATGCAAACAGACATCTGATCAAATCATAATCAAACAATTAAATTTTAAAAAAATATCCCAAAGTTTATATCCCTTAAGTTTTCCTTAATGTTGCCTTGCGATCATGCAATTACTCAAAGAGTGATGGCAGCTGTAGGAAGCACTTTTCTCTCTCCCTTCTCTTTCGGTATTGCTGCAACTGTCAGCTCTTTGAGACAAGTTTCAAGTTTAAGACTATCTACGGGACGCTCTCCCCTCCCTTCTCATCATCATAACCCCGTAGATAGCCTTAATTTATTTCTGATAAATTCATATAATAAGCGCCTTGCTAGATTATTTTAAACGGCGGCAAGTTTTCCAGTAGCGATTTTCCATAAAATTTTGTTTTTAAGCGTTTATCTAAAATAATAACCTCACCTATATCCGTCTCAGTTCTCACAAGCCGGCCAACCATCTGGGTAAGCTTTAATGAGCTTTGTGGCAAAGACATATCGATAAAAGGCTTTCGATTCATTGATAACAGCCACTCAGCACGCGTTTTATCAATGGGATTTGTTGGAACAGAAAAGGGAAGTTTATGAATAATAAGCCTTGCCAGATAATCCCCTGGAAGATCTACACCTTCACAAAAACTATCGACACCAAAAATAACTGAGGGTTTTAAACTATCAATACGTTTTTTATGCAAACTAATCATCATCTGTTTAGACCGATCACCTTGGACTTGCGTAATTCGTTTAATCGATGGCAAAAGCCCTTGATAGACCGCTTCCATCGCATAAATACTGGTAAATAGAACAAGTACACCTTTCTCAAAGCCTTGCAAATATTGTTCATTGAAAAGTTTAATTGTCTCTTGAATATGATCTTTTTGATTATTCGGCAAAAATTTCATATCTGCAATCTGTAAGGTAGAGTGGTGATATAAAAGCGGTGAATTTAGCAACAAAGTATCCGCCTGATTGCGAAGCCCTGTGGCATTTAAAAAACGATCGAACTTTCCTAAGGCACGAACCGTTGCCGAGCATAAAATAACGCCATTGACAACATTATCCCAGAACATTTGTTTCAATAATGAAGCCGCCTCAATGGGTGAGGCATGAACTTCATAATCCTGGTGATTTAAATTCGCAAGCTCATGTTGCTGTGTGCTTATATTTTTCTCACCATGCAAGCTTACCCACTTAGCAATGGGCGGGGTGCTTTGTACATTACTTATCAATGCCCATAACATTTGTAGATTTTGTGCGCGCTCTAATAAAAAGCCCAATTGTGTGAACTGCTTTTCCAACGACTCATGGCTATGGATTTGACTTTTTTCAATAAACTTTTCCAGCTCGCTTTTTAAGCGATCACATTGGTTGGCATATAATGCAGCACCTTTTTTAATCTCAACGCTTAATAATTGCACCTGTGAATCCAGCGACTTAATTCGCCATACCCCTTCTTCTTTTTCTTGTGTTTGGTATAAGGCATCAATATATTGCTGCATTTGCGTTAAGTCTTGGACAAGTTTTTTGCAAATCGCCTGCCAATCCTGACGGCGATTACGATCAACAAGTGCCACAGGCAGCGCATTTAGAAGTTTATCGACATCATTTATCCAGCTTTGGGAACCAAATAATGTCGCGCTTGCTGAAAAAGCGCTTAACGCTCGATCAGGAAGATGATGACATTCATCAATGATATAAATGCTTTGATCAAATTTAGGTAAAATCGCTCCATCGCCTAAATCTAAATGTGAGAGCAACAAACTATGGTTAGTAACAATAATATCTGTTTTTCTTAAGCCCTGTCGTGCAACAAAAAAAGGGCAATCCTGATAATACTCACAACGTGAAAAAGAACAAGCACTACTGTTATTATAAATCGCCTTGGATAACTCACGATTTAATGGCTGCTCTAAATTATCAAAGTCACCATCCCATTTTTTATTAAATTGATTTTCTAAGTCTTTTGCTTCTTTTAAAACTACGTCATCTTTCTCTTCTAAGTGATATAACTTTCTAAGGCATAAATAGCGTGATCGGCCTTTTGCCAGCATATAAGTAAACTTCTGCTCACCATTTTCAGATAAAAGCTTCTGAATAAAGGGTAAGTCCTGAAAAAAAAGCTGCTCCTGCAATGCAACTGTTGCCGTTGATATGACAATGTTTTTTTTATTTTTTTGTGCTTTATCGCCTTTTAAGCTTGATTGATTCGCCCAAAGTGCACCTAAAATATAAGCAAAACTTTTTCCTGTTGCGGTTGGTGCTTCAACAACAAGTTTTTGACCACCGTCCAACGACTTTTTAATCGCTTGAATCATTTCAAGCTGCGCATCACGTATATGTAAACCAGCCGACTTAAACAGGCTTTCAATCTGCATTTATTTTATTTCATTAAGAAACCAAAAAATCATTTTAACATACTAAAGTCAGGTTTTTACATTACATTGCAAACTTCTTTAATGAATATATCGTTTAGCATGCTTGTATAAATATACCGTTTCGCTGAGAAACACTATAAAGCAAAAAAAATCCTGGACAATGCCAGGATTTAAAAGGATTTAATTAAAAATTAAATTTAATCTAATTTTAATTTAGTCTGCAATTTGAACATTGATTGCTTGAGGACCACGACGGCCTTGCTCAATTTCAAATACAACACGTTGGTTATCTGCTAAGGATTGTAATCCTTGAAGGGCAGTGACGTGAACGAAAACATCCTTATCACCACTATCCGGTTTTATAAATCCAAATCCTTTTGTTTCATTAAAAAATTTCACTGCGCCTGTTTGTTGTGACATAACTATACTCTCTTAAACACTTTCTATTTAACATTTAAACCTGATTACGCACCAACCTGGAAAAACCAAATCGAATACACTTTCAGGACTCTTAACTAATGACTCCTTAAAAGCCGTTTCAAAAGAAATAACCTGCAAAGATTCAAAAGTTAGTCATCAGTATAGCAAGCCTTTGAAAAAAACAAACATATTTTTTAACAATTGTGCAAATAATCCACTAAAAAGTAACTTTCTACGACATATCCCCGCTTTTTTCATCATATTTCCAGGTTATGAGAAAGTAAGCACTTTACCTGATTGATCAAAGAAGGTCACCTGTCCTGTCTTAATGTTATGCATCGCGCCAACAAGTGCAATCTTTTTATCTTTCACCATATCAGCGAGATCTTTGCTATTTGCTACAATATACTTGATCTGATCTTGTACATTTTGCTTAGCAATGGCATCGATTGTGTCAGGCTTGTTGCAGCTAAAGGCATCGCCTTCTTCTTTCTTCACAATACTGACAGCCGGTTGAATCTGATCAAGTAATTGATCCAAGGCCGGTGTACCTGTTTCATCGCCTTGACACGCCGCAGCAACAGCACCACATTGGGTATGCCCCATCACCACAATTGCTTTAACACCAGCATGAACTGCTGCAAACTCCATACTTCCCAATACATTTTCATCGGCAACATTCCCAGCAATTCGTGCCACAAAAATATTCCCAATGCCTTCATCAAAAACATAATTAGCAATGCTGCGAGAATCCACACAATTAAAAACAAGTGCCAAAGGGTTTTGCCCTTTCTTTGCAGAATACAGGGCATCCAGTAAATGTGTTTTGCCTTGCTTTTTATCTGCAACAAAACGCTTATTTCCTTGGGCAAGTCTTTGTAAGACTTCATCTGGCGTCAAATTTGCCTGTTTTTGGGCACTCACCACAGATACACCTTCTGCCAAAGTAAACTGATAGCTGAACAAAGCAAAAAATACGCTTAATACAGTCATTTGAAATATTTTTAACATAATACTTTCCTTAATTGTTGAACATCCACCATAACTATTTTAATGCGTGCTTAGCTATTTTCAAGAAGATCACAATAAAAATAAAAAAAAAATAAAAAGGCTTGATATGGTTGCCATATCAAGCCTTCCTATTTAGCCCCCACCTGGTGGTTGCTCCCCTGTTGTACTTCGAATATCATACTCCATGAACAATACTTTGTAAAGTGATTAACGAAGATTTTTACTTAAAAAAGTAAAAAATGTAATTGAAATCATCAATATTCCGTTCATCAACTCGATAAATTACTTTATCAATGATATACTGTACTGCAACAAATAATGGGGATAAGTTAAAAGACATGGGTACAATACAAAACATCTGTAATAATATTTACAGTCTGATGCAGCAAAAAGGGATTAAATCGGTGAGTCAGCTTGCCAGAGAGATTGGCTGCTCAGCAACAACGATTTACAACATTACCAGTCAAACGAATAAAAATCCCTCGATTGAGACGATTAAAATGCTGGCAGATTATTTTGATGTTTCAATTGATCAGTTTGTACGCGCCAATTGCGTGATGCAATCAAGCCAGAAATTGCGCACCTGCCCATTGATCAATCAAGATCAGATAAGTGATTTCTATCTTCAAACACTAGATTACAGCAGCATAAAAGTCACCGAAATT
Organism: Facilibium subflavum; assembly: GCF_003574485.1. Taxonomy (GTDB): domain Bacteria; phylum Pseudomonadota; class Gammaproteobacteria; order Francisellales; family Francisellaceae; genus Facilibium; species Facilibium subflavum. The sequence goes on along the minus strand of NZ_QLIT01000137.1, from coordinate 21,949 downwards.
GCCAATCAAAATTTATCCGATCAAGCATTTGCAATACGACTATCTCAGGATATTCAACCCTATCATCGTAATAACATACTGATTTTTGATACTTTAAATATCGATACGATCGCGTTTCCGACACTATGTGTTATTAAAAGTGCTGCAGACTTTGATATCACACAATTATATCAAATTGATCAGCAACTCTATATAAAAGAAAATTACGGCCTTTTACATAAAAAAGAACGACTAATCCCAGCACAAGAGCACTATAGTCAATTTGAGTTAATCGCCGCCTTAATAGAAGTCAAGTTCTATAATTAAATTGACTTGTAAAGCTTCTAAGCGATCATTTTCTGCTTAAATAACCAATCCATCACCATCTGTGCCATTATCGAGCCTTTCGTCTTATCCGCATAAGTAAACCAGCTAAGCGTCTGTATTTCAGCATTAGCCTTTAAAACACCTGAAAACTTGCCCATAAAGCACTTCATCTCAACCATTACGCCTTGGTTTTTGTTATGTGCTTGCCCATAAAAGCAATGTAGATAAGTGAGGCTTGATGGGATTACATCAACTGAGAGCTCTTCTTTAATTTCACGGATTAATGCCGCTTTATCCGATTCACCAGACTCAGGTTTCCCACCTGGTAAATAATAGCGATCACTATCTTTTGATTTTGCCATCAAAAGCCTTTTATCCTGAATATAAATAAGACCCACTTTCTCAATGATTTTTTGCATGGCTATAATGCTTTTTTACCTTGTATTAAAGGTGTTTACACAGCGATCCGCATCAATTTTAAACCCAACGATGTCAGTGATGCGATTAGATGGCAGCTCCACAATATCCGTTTTCTCCAAACGCTTAATATACATTGCAATTTTACTGGAAAACAAACAAGCAATAATATCATAAGAGAGCTTAATAACGTACTGAGTCGCTATAATAATGAGTATAGATTTAAATGGAATAACAAATAAAAATACGCCTATACCAAATACAACACTATCTACAAATGTTCCTACAGCTGTTGCAATAATAAACCTTACAATAATTCTGTTTTGCTCTTTTTTTGTGTTATAACCATACTTTTTACGAGAATAGTATTTTAGCCGTGCAATAATATTGGTATTAATGAACTCCGCACTGAGAAAACTTGCAAATGAAAAGACAAAAACTCTTAATACATTAGCCTCTGAGAATACAAGTTCTCTTACATAATTATGTCCTGTCATCGTCGGCAACATTGCCAAAATTGATAGAATAACAAGCGCCACAAAAGAAGTTAACGCAACTGTTGTATAAATTCTTCTGACAATTGAAAAGCCATAGATTTCAGTCAAGATAGAATCAAATAAAAAAGTTAAAGAGTATACAAAAATAGCACCTGGTGCAGCAAGAGGGACTCCCGCTATACTCCCTAGGCTAATGATTGTTGAGCCTGCTAAATTTGAGGAAAAAAAGATCACTGTATACAATGAAACAAATATTAAAAAAACATATTTCTTTTCTTCTAATGCTGCAAGCTTAATATTTTTACGTACTTTCCCAAGATTTGTTTCCTGCTTACCCGCATGATAGGCAATTAACCTTTGATCCTCTTGGGAAAATAAATCAATGATGTCATCATCATTAAGCTCAGAAGCTAAACGTGTTGCACCTTTTTTCGTAAGTGTATCATAATATTCTATTGAAAAATCATTTGGCTTAATTGCACTAATCCGATAATGTGATATGCCTACAGTACTCATTTATTTGTGCTCTTTTGTTTATTATTGACGGGCTAAACGGATTTCTCGTAACGCACCATTATCGTTAAAGTTGCATCTCAATGGATTAATATCTAAGCCACCGCGTCTGGTATAACGCGCATAAACCAGCAATTTCTGTGGCTTACATTTTTGCATAATATCTGTGAAAATACGCTCGACACATTGTTCATGAAATTCATTGTGATTACGAAATGAGATAATATACTTTAATAACCCTTCGTGATCGATTTTATTACCTTGGTAGTAGATTAATACACTACCCCAGTCTGGTTGCTCTGTTACCAGGCAATTTGATTTAAGCAAATCACTGGTAAGTGTCTCTTCAACAATTTCTTGTGAATCAGCGGCTAAATAATCCGGGTTTGTTACATACTCAGTAATTTCAACATCCAAATCATCCAGTGATTGCCCAGAAAAACAGTTTTCCACACGCTGTGCATAATCTTTTAATTTAATTAATTGTACGTTAACAACACCATTCACAGCTTTTGATAAATCATTTTGCATAATGCTTTTCACTTGTGATTCATCATCAAAAGGCGTGTTATTAAATGAGTTAAGATATAACTTAAAGCTTTTAGACTCAATTAAGTTCTCACTTGCCGCATCAATTTCAAATAAGCCAATGCGCACCTCAGGTTTACCTTTTTGATTTAACCATGAAATTTCAAATGCACTCCAGATATCCACACCTTTAAACTGTGGTTTCCCAGTAATGCCAAGCTCTTGACGCTTTAAAAGACGTGGAATAGGAAATAAAAGTGTTGAATCATATTGTGTTAAATAGGCTGATTTTTTACCAAGCTCTGATAGTGTTAAATCCATATCACATTAACTTTTTTATTGTTCTACAGTGAGTTCAAAAGTAAAGCTAATCTACCACAAGAAGGGGTCAATAGCAATTTATGGTAATATAAAAATAAAAGAGATATTACAACAAGCTGGCCATACTAGCCAGCTTGATTTTGATCTATAGTTTATTCGTCCCTGTCGTCATCTTCATCATGATCTGGTGCATCTGCAAACAGATCATCAAGATCAACACTGCCTTCATTACTGTCTGCATTTAATGCTGCACTTAACGCCATCTCCAGCTCATCAACTGAAGGTCCAGCCTCAAACTCTTCTTCAAGCTGATGCTTACGTTTACGCTCTTGATGATAAGCAAGTCCTGTTCCTGATGGAATCAAACGACCAATCAATACATTTTCTTTTAAGCCACGCAAATGATCTTCCTGACCACTGACTGAAGCTTCTGTTAACACACGTGTCGTCTCTTGGAAAGAAGCTGCCGATAAGAAAGACTCCGTTGACAATGAAGCCTTAGTAATCCCCAATAAAATTGGCTCATACTGTACTTCAAGCTTGCCTTCTTCAGCAAGCCTGTCGTTAGCCTCTAGCGCTTGAACCAGTTCAACCTGCTCGCCATCAACAAATCTACTGTCTCCAGCTGCTGTGATTACAACTTTTCGTAGCATCTGACGGACAACGGTTTCAATGTGTTTATCATTAATGCCAACACCCTGTAAGCGATAAACTTCCTGGATTTCATTAATAATATACTCTGCTAAAGCATACACACCTTTCAAACGTAAAACCTCATGTGGATCTACTGGTCCATCACAGATGGTTTCACCCTTGCTGACATGTTCTCCTTCAAAGACGTTGATATGACGCCATTTTGGAATCATAATTTCAATCGGCTCGCCTTCTTCTGGAGAGATGATCAAACGGCGTTTGCCTTTTGTTTCTTTCCCAAAGCTCACAATACCAGAGATTTCCGCCAAAATAGCTGCATCCTTTGGACGTCTTGCTTCAAATAAGTCAGCAACACGTGGAAGACCCCCAGTAATATCTTTGTTCTTTGAACCTTCTTGTGGAATACGTGCAATAACATCACCGACTTCAATTTTCGTGCCATTTTCAATATTTAAAATAGCGCCTATTGGCATAAAGTAACTGGCAGGAATATTTGTATTCGGGAAACAAAGCTCTTCACCATTATTATCAATCAAACGAACAACTGGCTTCACCTCACGGTTTCCACTTTTCTGAGAATCAGAAGTAATGACAATACTTGATAAGCCTGTCACCTCATCTGCTTGATACTTCATGGTCACGCCATCGATAAAATCAACGAAGTTAATATTACCAGAAACTTCCGCAATTACTGGGTGGGTATGTGGATCCCATGTTGCGACAATGCTGCCTGCTTTTACAGAAGCATTGTCATTAACTGGCAATACGGCACCATAAGGTACTTTATATTTTTCACGTTCACGACCAAATTTATCAATAATACTGATTTCGCCAGAACGTGAGACAACAACGTTATTATTCTCACGATTTTTAACGGTTTTGATATTATTAAATTTAATGCGACCTGCATTTTTAATTTGAACGTTGTTATCAACTGACTCCTGAGAAGCCGCCCCACCAATATGGAAAGTACGCATTGTCAACTGCGTACCTGGCTCACCAATAGATTGTGCAGCAACAACACCGACAGATTCACCAGAGTTCACCAAGTGTCCACGAGCCAAATCACGACCATAACATTTTGCACATAATCCACGGCGTGTTTCACAAGTAATGGATGAACGGATAAGCACCTGGTCAACCCCATTGTCCTCAATGAGCTCAACCAGCTTTTCATCTAATAATGTTCCAGCTTCAACCAATACATCATTCGTGCCTGGCTTATAAATCGTATCTGCTGTAACACGGCCCAAAATACGCTCAGCAAGAGGTACCACAACATCGCCACCTTCAATGAGTGCAGAAGTTGTCAAACCTTTGATCGTACCACAATCATCTTCTAGAATAACCAGATCCTGCGCCACATCAACCAAACGGCGAGTTAAATAACCAGAGTTAGCTGTTTTCAATGCTGTATCTGCCAGACCTTTACGCGCACCATGTGTTGAAGTAAAGTACTGTAATACAGAAAGACCTTCACGGAAGTTTGCCGTAATTGGTGTTTCAATAATTGAACCATCTGGCTTTGCCATCAAACCACGCATACCAGCAAGCTGTCTAATCTGTGCTGCTGAACCCCTAGCACCTGAGTCAGCCATCATATAAACTGAGTTGAATGACTCCTGCTCAACCTCTTGCCCAGCTTTATCTGCAACAACCTCTTTAGAAATAACGGCCATCATTGATCTTGCAACCTTTTCATTGGCGCGCGTCCAGATATCAATCACCTTGTTTTTGCGCTCACCATCAGTTACTAAGCCACTGGCATACTGTTCTGTAATTTCTTTGACCTGGTCTTCCGCTTCAGCCAAAATAGTTGCTTTGCTTTCTGGGATAATCATATCGTTAATACCGATTGAGATACCAGATTTCGTTGAATATTTATAACCTGCATACATTAATTGGTCAGCAAAAATAACCGTTTCTTTTGTACCTAACCGGCGATAACACTGGTCAACGATCTTAGCAATAACTTTCTTAGTTAAAGTCTGGTTAATCAACGAAAACGGCAGACCTTCTGGTAGAATACTTGATAGTAAAGCACGACCTACTGTTGTCTCAACAATACCCTTTTCATATTCATACTCACCAGACTCTAATAATACCTTATGATCCAAACGAACTTTGATTTTGGCATGCACATCAACAACACCTGCATCATACGCACGCTGAACGTGACGCAAATCAGCAAATAGTTTACCTTCACCTTTAGCATTCACGCCTTCACGTGTGATGTAGTAAAGACCAAGCACGATATCCTGTGTTGGTGCAATTACTGGTGTTCCACTGGCTGGTGATAAAATATTATTTGTTGACATCATTAATGCACGCGCTTCTAATTGCGCTTCGATCGTCAATGGCACATGAACTGCCATCTGGTCTCCATCAAAGTCCGCGTTAAATGCTGTACATACTAATGGATGCAACTGAATTGCCTTGCCTTCAATCAACGTTGGCTCAAATGCCTGAATCCCAAGTCTATGTAACGTTGGCGCACGGTTTAATAATACAGGGTGCTCACGAATAACTTCTTCTAAAACATCCCAGACCACTGCTTCTTCATGTTCAACCATTTTCTTGGCAGCTTTGATTGTTGATGCATGGCCATAGTGCTCAAGCTTAGAATAAACAAAAGGTTTAAATAACTCTAATGCCATTTTCTTTGGCAAACCGCACTGGTGAAGGCGCAAAGTTGGCCCCACGGTAATAACAGAACGTCCTGAATAATCAACACGCTTACCTAAAAGGTTTTGCCGGAAACGACCCTGCTTACCCTTAATCATATCTGCCAATGATTTCAAAGCACGTTTATTAGAACCTGTCACAGCACGACCACGACGACCATTATCTAAAAGTGCATCGACAGATTCCTGTAGCATCCTTTTTTCATTACGTACAATAATATCAGGCGCGCTTAGCTCTAATAATCGCTTTAAACGATTGTTACGGTTAATAACACGGCGGTATAAATCATTTAAATCAGATGTGGCAAAACGGCCACCATCTAATGGTACCAATGGACGAAGGTCAGGTGGTAATACCGGTAAAACCGACATAATCATCCACTCTGGCTTGTTCCCCGATTCATAAAATGATTCTAATAGCTTCAAACGCTTAGTCAGTTTTTTTAATTTAGTTTCAGAATTTGTCGCTGGAATTTCTTCACGAATCGTTTCAATTTCATGCGGCAAATCAACGTCCATCAAAAGTTTCTGAACAGCTTCTGCACCCATTTGCGCTTCAAACTCATCACCATACTCTTCAAGTGCATCAAGGTAAGTTTCTTCATTTAACAGCTGACCTGTCTCAAATGGTGTCATTCCTGCATCTGTAACGACATATGCTTCAAAATATAAAATTCGCTCAATATCACGTAACGTCATATCTAATAGCAAACCAATACGCGATGGCAATGATTTTAAATACCAGATATGAGCAACTGGACATGCTAAATCAATATGCCCCATGCGTTCACGACGCACACGAGATTGTGTCACCTCAACACCACATTTTTCGCAAATGATGCCGCGATGTTTTAAACGCTTGTACTTCCCACACAAGCACTCATAGTCCTTAATTGGACCAAAAATTTTAGCACAGAACAAACCATCACGTTCTGGCTTAAACGTTCTATAATTAATCGTTTCTGGCTTTTTCACTTCACCATAAGACCATGAATGAATCATTTCTGGTGATGCCAGCGATACTTTGATACGATCAAACTCTAGATCTTTACCTTGTCGTTTCATACTGCCTAGCAAGTTGTTCAAGGCTATACTCCTATTCTTTACGAAGTTTTAACGAACGCAGGCATTTGTGCCTGCGAGAATCGGCTGTACTTTAAAAGTCTTATGACTCCATATCCGACTCTAAGTCAATATCAATACCCAGCGCACGTACTTCTTTCATCAATACATTAAATGATTCAGGAATGCTTGCATCCATTTTGAAGTTACCGTCAACGATATTTTTATACATCCTCGTACGCCCGTTCACATCATCTGATTTAACCGTCAGCATTTCACGCAATGTATACGCTGCACCATATGCTTGCAGTGCCCAAACTTCCATCTCACCGAAACGCTGGCCACCAAATTGCGCTTTACCACCTAATGGCTGCTGAGTTACCAGACTATATGAACCAGTTGAACGCGCATGCATCTTATCATCTACCAAGTGATCAAGCTTCAACATATACATGCAACCCACTGTTACATCACGGTCAAATGGCTGCCCGGTTCGACCATCATATAGTGTCATCTGGCCACTTTCAGGTATATCACATACTTTAAGCAAAGACTTGATGTCTTGCTCTTTGGCACCATCAAACACCGGTGTTGCAATCGGCACGCCAGATTTTAAGTTATATGCCATTTCAATTACTTGATCATCATCAAGCGCAGACAGATCAACCTTCTTATTGCCTACTGTGTTATAAACCTGCTCAAGCACTTTACGAATATCAGCAGCTTTTTGTGTTGACTCAAGTGTTTGACTAATTTTTTTACCCAAGCCGCGTGCTGCCATACCCATATGTGTCTCTAAGACCTGACCGATGTTCATACGTGAAGGAACCCCTAAAGGATTCAAAACGATATCCATTGGTGTACCATCTTCTAAATAAGGCATATCTTCAATAGGTAAGATTCTTGAAACAACACCTTTGTTACCATGGCGGCCTGCCATCTTATCACCCGCTTGAATACGGCGCTTAACGGCAACAAAAACCTTAACGATTTTTAACACCCCAGGTGATAAGTCATCACCTTGTGTTAACTTTTTACGTTTGGCTTCAAATTTTGTTTCAAAGTCTTTACGCGCCTGCTCAATCTGTGCTTTTGAGCGTAAAATAGCATCTGAGACAGCTTCATCTTCAACGCGAATATCAAGCCACTGCTTTAACTCCAGGCTATTTAAATAATCCTTCGTAATTTCCACACCTCGCTTAAGCCCTGCAGGACCGGCAAGTGCTTTCTTACCAGGTAATAACTCAAATAAATACGCGCGAACAGCACCTTCAATAATGCGATATTCATCACGAAGATCCTTACGAACTCTTTCAAGTTCTGCCTTTTCAATTTCAACTGAGCGTGGATCTTTTTCCACACCATCACGCGTGAATACCTGTACATTAATAACAGTACCAAACATACCAGTTGGCATACGCAAAGAGCTATCTTTAACATCAGAAGCTTTCTCACCAAAGATAGCACGCAGCAGTTTTTCTTCTGGCGTTAATTGCTGTTCTGCTTTTGGTGTGATTTTTGCCACAAGAATATCTCCTGGGGCAACATTCGCACCAATATATACGATCCCTGATTCATCTAATTTATTTAGCGCACTTTCGCTGACATTTGGAATATCCGCCGTAATCTCTTCAGCACCAAGCTTCGTATCACGTGCGATACAGGTCAGCTCTTCGATGTGAATCGATGTATAGCGATCATCTTCAACCACACGCTCAGATAATAAAATAGAATCCTCAAAGTTAAATCCATTCCAAGGCATAAAGGCAACCAAAAGATTTTGCCCAAGTGCTAACTCTCCCATATCAGTTGAGGAGCCATCAGCAAGGATATCGCCTTTTTCAACCTGATCACCTGGCTTAACGATTGGGCGCTGATTGATACATGTGTTTTTGTTGGAACGGCGGAACTTCGTTAAATTATAAATATCAACGACTGATTCTTCTTCACCGACTTCATCTGCATTTACACAAACAACGATACGGCCACCATCAACGGCATCCACAACACCTGAACGCTTGGCAACAATACAAGTGCCAGAATCCCGTGCAACGATACGCTCCATTCCAGTACCCACTAATGGCTTCTCAGCACGTAATGTTGGCACAGCCTGACGTTGCATGTTTGATCCCATCAATGCACGGTTTGCATCATCATGCTCCAAGAATGGAATAAGTGCTGCTGCAACGGAGACCATCTGCTTTGCAGAAACATCCATATACTGAATTTTGTCTGCTGTTGTAAAGACAGCTTCCCCTTTTGAACGACACTGAATCAGATCATCAATCAAACGACCATTTTTATCCATTGTTGCAGAAGCCTGTGCAATCACATAATTGCCTTCGTCAATCGCAGACAAATACTCGATTTCATCTGTTGCCACACCGTCAATAACCTTACGATAAGGGGCCTCTAGAAAACCGTAGTCATTTGTTCTTGCATAACATGCCAAGGAGTTAATCAAACCAATATTTGGTCCTTCTGGCGTTTCAATCGGGCATAAACGACCATAATGTGTTGTATGAACGTCACGCACCTCAAAGCCAGCTCGATCACGAGACAAACCACCTGGGCCTAACGCCGAAATACGACGCTTATGTGTAACCTCTGATAATGGGTTATCCTGATCCATAAATTGAGATAGCGCGCCTGAGCCAAAAAATTCTTTGATTGAAGCTGTAATTGGCTTTGCATTGACGAGATCTTGCGGCATCGCACTTTCACGATCAACCATTGATAAGCGCTCACGCACAGAACGTTCAACACGAACAAGCCCAATACGGAATTGATTCTCAGTCATCTCGCCCACCGCACGAATACGACGGTTACCCAAATGATCAATATCATCAACTTCGCCACGACCATCACGAATATCGATTAATGTTTTAACCACATCAATAATATCTTCTTTACTTAGGATACCAGAGCCTTCACCGCTTTTACGACCCAAGCGGTTATTAAACTTCATTCGACCTACTGCTGATAAATCATAACGGTCTTCAGAAAAAAACAAGCCTCCAAACAATGCTTCAGCAGACTCTTTTGTTGGTGGCTCACCTGGTCGCATCATACGATAAATTTCAACTAAAGCGTCATCACGCGTCTGACAAATATCATTACGTAAAGTATTCGCAATATAGGCGCCACGGTCTAAATCATTCGTATCAATAGTTTCAAAATGACGAATACCATAATCAGAAAGCTTCTCTAATAATGCTGGCGTAATTTCCTCATTTGCCTGTGCCAGGACTTCACCGGTTGTTTCATCAACAACTGGCTCATATAGCGCTTTACCCACCACATAAGATAATGGCACTTCCATCAAAGATAAGCCTTGCTCTTTCATCTTTTTAGTGTGGCGTGCTGTAACACGCTTGCCTTCGGCAACCAATTTATTGCCATCTTTATCCAAAATGTCAAAAGAAGCTGTGGTTCCTTTTAATGAATCCGGATCAAAAGTCATCATCAGCACACCTTCTTGCACCGCAAACTTGACCGGTTCATAGAAAATCTTTATCAACTGGGCATCAGTGTAACCCAATGCTTTTAGTAAAACGGTAGATGGCAGTTTGCGGCGGCGGTCAATACGCACATAAAGCAAATCTTTTGGATCGAATTCAAAATCCAGCCAGGAGCCTCTATAAGGAATGACTCTTGCAGAATGTAATATTTTACCTGAGGAATGCGTCTTACCACGATCATGGTCAAAAAACACACCAGGTGAACGATGCAACTGAGAAACAACCACTCTTTCAGTACCGTTGATTACGAAGGTACCATTGCTTGTCATCAAGGGGATTTCACCCATGTAAACTTCCTGCTCTCTCACATCTTTGATTACTTTATCATCAGCAGGTGCTTCTTTATCATATATGACAAGGCGTAGTTTAACACGTAAAGGTGCGGCATAACTCACACCGCGAATATGGCATTCATTTTCATCAAATGCTGGCTCACCAAGCTTATAGCTTACATAGTGAAGCTCAGAATAACCAGAAAGACTGGTGATGGGGAAAACGGATTTAAAAGCTGCCTCAAGCCCAATTTCTTTGCGGCTTTTAGGAGCTTCATCCTTTTGTAAAAACTGTTTATATGAATCTACTTGAACAGCAAGTAAATATGGGACATCAAGAATATTTGGAAGGCTTCCAAATTCTTTACGAATTCTTTTTTTCTCAGCGTATGAGTAAGGCATCAGGCATTTCCTCTGATTACATTCATTTTAACCACTAAACATGCCAAAAGTTTGGAAAACTTTAATCTGTCTTTGTCACTTCTTATTTAAGTCACAAATATAAAATTACATAGCACAAAAGGCCAACAGGTAAAATAACCTATTAGCCTTTCATTTTAACTTAAAATAATCGGGTGATTACTTAAGCTCAACTTTAGCGCCAGCTTCTTCAAGCTGCTTTTTAAGCGCTTCAGCTTCTTCTTTTGCAACACCTTCTTTAACAGTATAAGGAACGCCTTCAACTGCTTCTTTTGCTTCTTTAAGACCTAAGCCAGTTGCTGCACGAACTGCTTTAATCGCGCCAACTTTGTTAGAACCAGCTTCAGTTAAAACAACGTCAAATTCAGTTTTTTCTTCTACAGCAGCAGCTTCGCCACCTGCAGGTGCAGCAACTGCAACAGCTGCTTGCGCTGAAACGCCGAATTTTTCTTCCATCATTTTAACCAAGTCACAAACATCCATAACGCTCATTTCAGCAACAGCATTTAGAATGTCTTCTTTAGTAATAGCCATTTTTTCATAACTCCTATTAAATAGTTTCTATATTCACAAAAAACGAAAAGTGGTTTTTATCTCGCTTCGCCAACAGCGGCAAATACACGCACAGCCTGAGCTGGAATCTCATTAAGTGTACGCACAAATTTCGTGACAGGTGCCTGTAGAACACTACACAATAAGCTAAGCGCTTCTTCACGGCTTGGTAATTTAGACATTTCTTCTAATTTATCCGCACCAAAAAGTTCACCACTCATTGCCAAGTTCCTCACTTCAAACGCTTTATGATCTTTCATAAAGTTTTTGAATAATTTAGCAGCAGCACCTGGCTCTTCTTTTGAAAAAGCCAAAACTAAAGGACCAACAAATGCATCAGTCATGCATTCAAACTCAGTCTCTTTAACAGCAATTTTTGCTAAATTATTGCGAACAACTTTTAAATAAACACCTGATTCACGAGCTTGTTTACGTAACTCACTCATTTGATTCACTGTCAAACCACGGTAATCAGCTACCGCCGCAGACAACGCTGAGGATGCTTGTTCAGCTACTTCTGCCACAATCGCTTTCTTATCTTCAAGCTTTAGCGCCATGTGCTAATCCTCTTGTTTTTTGTCCACGTTATTTAATACGATGTTTGAAACCAGTCAAATTTTATTTTTCAGGTCACTCGCATCGTCTGCGTAGGAAATTAAGCGCTTTTGCAAGCACACCTACGGTCTTTGACATCACTGCCCACCTTGTTGAAGGTGTCAGCGACCCAAAGAAACTTACTACCAAAAGGCTGCTTATATTACACTGCAACCGACGACATGTCAAGTGTTAATCCAGGACCCATCGTGCTTGAAACAGTAATCTTTTTCAAGTAAACACCTTTTGAACTTGCTGGCTTAAGTTTTTTCAAGTCAGCCAACAGCATTTCCAAGTTTTGCTGTAAAGCATCTGATGTGAAATCTGCCTTACCAATCGTTGTATGGACAATACCTGCCTTATCTACACGAAAACGAACCTGGCCTGCTTTTGCATTTGTAACTGCCTGAGCAACATCAGTCGTCACCGTACCAACTTTAGGGTTTGGCATTAAGCCTTTTGGTCCCAAAATCTGGCCAAGCTGACCCACAACGCGCATTGCATCAGGTGTTGCAATAACAACATCAAAATCAATATTACCTTTTTTCACTTCGGCAGCCAAATCATCCATACCAACGATGTCAGCACCGGCTTCTTTTGCTTTCTCAGCATTTTCACCCTGCGTAAACACAGCCACACGAACACTTTTTCCTGTGCCATTTGGCAAAACAGAAGCACCACGAACAACCTGGTCAGACTTACGTGGATCAACGCCTAAGTTAACCGCCACATCAATTGACTCTTTAAACTTCACACTAGAAGTGTCTCTTAGCAAATCAAAAGCCTCAGTTGCAGCATAAGCCTTATTCGCATCAAATTTTTCAGCAATCGCCTTCATTCTTTTAGATAGTTTTGCCATTACTCAACCCCTTCTACTTTAAGACCCATGCTGCGCGCAGAGCCTGCAATTGTTCTTACAGAGGCATCTAAGTCAGCGCCTGTTAAATCAGGTGCTTTTGTCTTAGCAATCTCTTCTAATTGCGCACGAGTTACCGTACCTGCTACCGCTTTACTTGGCGTTGAACTACCAGATTTGATCTTAGCAGCTTTTTTCAACAAAAATGATGCTGGTGGTGTTTTCATCGTAAATGTGAAACTTCTGTCACTGTACACAGTAATCACAACAGGAACTGGCGCACCTGGCTCCATCTGCTGTGTTTGCGCATTAAATGCTTTACAGAATTCCATAATGTTCACACCATGCTGACCTAATGCCGGACCAATTGGTGGACTAGGGTTTGCCTGGCCTGCTTTTACTTGAAGCTTAATATAAGCTTGTACTTTCTTAGCCATATTTTTCTCCTTTTTGGGTGGTGACGCTTTATACAAAGCTCCCCAGTTCTACAATCTGCAAAATATTTATATTTATTCATAAACATTTTGCGCTTTTACTTTAGCTTGCGCTAAACATCTTTCTCAACTTGAGAAAACTCTAATTCAACTGGGGTTGAGCGACCAAAAATAGAAACCGCCACGTGTAAACGTGATTTTTCATAATTAATCTCCTCAACAACGCCAGTAAAATCTGCAAAAGGCCCATCAAGCACACGCACAATCTGCCCAACCTGGAATGTTGTGCGCGGTTTAGGTGAAGCATTCTCACCACCCTTGACAGTGCCTAAAATTCTTTCAGCCTCTTTATTTGAAATTGGCATAGGGCGCTCACTTGTCCCACCGACAAAACCACTAACGCGTGGGATTCTTCTAACAAGCTGCCAGGCTTCTTCATTCATTTCCATCTGGATAAGCACATAACCTGGGAAATATTTACGCTCACTCTTGCGTTTTTGCCCACCTTTCATTTCAACGACTTCTTCTGTTGGCACTAAAATTTCGCCAAAGGCATCTTCAAGGCCCTCAAGCTTAATACGCTCTTCTAGTTGATTTTTAACACGCTTCTCATAACCTGAGTATGCTTGAATTACATACCAGCGCTTTTTTGAATCAACCGAGGTATCTTTTACATTTTCAGTGCTTGATGTTTGTGACTGATCCAAACCTTCTTTTTTCTCTTCAGACATAATCACCTCTTACCCTAGTATTGCTTGAATCAAGTGCATAAACAACAATCCAACAAAATAAATAATCAATGACGCAACAACAACGATCGCCAGAACAATTAAAGTTGAATTAATCGTCTCCTGTCGCGTTGGCCACACTACTTTTCGCATCTCAAGGCGCGCTTCCAACAGGAAAACCCACCCTTTTGCACCTTGGTTAGTAAACTTAGCAATTACCAGCATCACAACAACCCCAACAATGATAAAAGCGGCTGTCAAGGCTGAAGAGTCTTTAAACACCTGAAAATACATGCTTGAGAAAACCACAAGCGCTGCCACTATCACAATAGCCAGCCACAAAAATCTGTTGGCACCTCGACCAATCACTGTCGCGTCAGCTTTTTTAGTCGTTGTCGTCCATACTTTTTTACTTACAGGGTCTTTCATTAAACTTTCTCATTCGCTTATGTAAACAAAAACGGCGCGTAATCTTAACATAGATTAACGCGCCGTTCAAGTGCTTTCTTATTTGGCAGGCCAGGAGGGACTCGAACCCCCAACTTGCGGTTTTGGAGACCGCTGCTCTACCAATTGAACTACTGGCCTATAAAACACTCAACCGATATTACCAGGTGTTACTTAAGAATTTTAGCAACAACACCAGCACCAACGGTACGGCCACCTTCACGAATCGCGAAGCGCAAGCCTTCTTCCATCGCAATTGAGTTAATCAACTCAACTGTCATCTTAATGTTATCGCCAGGCATAACCATTTCAACACCTTCTGGCAACTCAATAGAACCAGTTACGTCAGTTGTACGGAAGTAAAACTGTGGTCTATATCCTTTAAAGAATGGCGTATGACGTCCACCTTCTTCTTTTGATAACACATAAACTTCTGCTTCAAACTTAGTATGCGGTGTAATTGAACCTGGCTTACAAAGAACCTGACCACGCTCAACTTCATCACGCTTAACACCACGGATAAGAATACCAACGTTTTCACCAGCTTTACCTTCGTCAAGAAGTTTACGGAACATCTCAACACCAGTCACTGTTGTTTTTTGCGTATCCTTGATACCAACGATCTCAACTTCATCACCAACTTTAACGATACCACGCTCAACACGGCCAGTAACAACAGTACCACGACCAGAAATTGAGAATACATCTTCAATTGGAAGAATAAATGGCTTCTCGATATCACGCTCAGGCTCAGGGATGTACTCATCCAATACTTTACCTAACTCAAGGATTGCATCTACGTATTGCTTTTCACCTTCAAGTGCTTTTAACGCAGAACCTTTAACGATTGGTGTGTCATCACCTGGGAATTCATATTGATCAAGAAGTTCACGCACTTCCATTTCAACCAGTTCAAGCAACTCTTCATCGTCAACCATATCACATTTGTTTAAGAAAACAACGATGTGTGGAACACCGACCTGACGTGACAACAGGATGTGCTCACGTGTTTGCGGCATTGGGCCATCTGCTGCTGAAACAACTAAGATAGCGCCATCCATCTGTGCTGCACCTGTGATCATGTTTTTAACGTAGTCCGCGTGACCTGGGCAGTCAACGTGCGCATAGTGGCGGGTTGGCGTTTCATATTCAACGTGAGAAGTTGCAATGGTGATACCACGTGCTTTTTCTTCAGGCGCATTATCAATTTCATCAAACGCCTTAGCTGAACCACCATAAGCTTCTGAAAGAACCTTAGTAATCGCTGCCGTTAATGTTGTTTTACCGTGGTCAACGTGTCCAATTGTACCCACGTTAACGTGCGGCTTTTTGCGTTCAAACTTTTCTTTAGCCATTGTTTGTTTACTCCAAGTTTTTATTAATAAACCTTTTATGGTGCTCACAACCAGACTTGAACTGGTGACCTCTCCCTTACCAAGGGAGTGCTCTACCTGCTGAGCTATGCGAGCTTCAATCTTTTATTCGTTCTTCTTCTAAACTTCTTCCCAATGGAGCGGGTGATGGGAATCGAACCCACACTATCGGCTTGGAAGGCCGAAGTTCTACCATTGAACTACACCCGCAAATTCGTGGTGGAGGGGGCAGGATTCGAACCTGCGAAGGCTGAGCCGTCAGATTTACAGTCTGATCCCTTTGGCCACTCGGGAACCCCTCCAAAGTGCTGGCAACAATCATAGAGCTTCAGTTTTCAAAAATCAACTTTTTTTATCGATTTTTTTGTCTACAATTATTAACACCAGATGTGAGATAACATGAGTTGTTAAGACGCGTGTCAGTATATACCAAACTAAATGGCTTATGCCAGTGTTTTTTATTATTATTTTTATTCTGTCACAGCCAAGGTGGATTTGCCCAAATTTATCAATGGCAGGACAAACAGGGAAACGTCGTTATTTCCAATACTCCACCAGAAGAAAATGATGAGAGCGTGAGAGAAATCAATATTGAAGAAGCCAACATCATCCCTACCGATAAAGATAAACAACCAGCCGTTCGAAAAACCAATACACCTTCTATAAAAAAAACAACGTCAAAAACACCACCACTTTCTTTAAATATCATGATTACAAACCCTAAAAACCCCACCTACATCCATAATTTTTCTCCTTTGATCCCACTGACGACAACACCACCACCACTTAGCAAAGATGCTGATGTATTTCTTTCGATTAATACAAAAACGCAAAAGGCAGTATACCAGAATAACACCTGGAATATACCAAGACCAAATCCCGGTGAGAATCACATCTATATTTATGGAAAAACCGCAGAAAATGAACCTTTTCGCTCAAATCAAATAACAATCTATGTCTATAATACGCATGTGAATAAAAAGCTGTTAAACTAGCGCATTAACCGCTCAATTGATTGAACATGCGCCGTGCTTAAGATTTTTTTATGAATATTTTGTAATGCAGTCATATCCGCCAGCGCAAGACTCAACTTAATTGCATCTTTTTTTCGCGCACCAGATAGTACCATATGAACCACGTGGACTTTTTCAATATTGAGAATACTGCCCACCTCCTGCATCGCTCGATCAGCATCGCTGCAAACAAGCAGTAAATCTACCTGATAAACTTGCGTATCTTTTCTACCCCATTGTACTTCAATAATTCGCTCAGGGTGAGATAGCTTTAATTTTAAAAAATTCGGACAAACACTTCGATGCACTGTTACACCTCGACCTTGTGTTAGATATCCACCGATATCATCTCCTTGCAAGGGTTTACAGCAACCTGCCATATGCGTTAATAAGTTATCAACGCCATAAATCATCAAATCAGACTTGCCACGGAATTGTAAATCCGTTGATTTATCCAGCCTTGCAGGTGACTCGACCAAAGTTTGAGACTCAAGCTTACCATGGTCACCAAACTGCTCAACAATATAGTTAACCACCTGGTTAAAACGAAGCGCACCCGTTTCAATGCTGGCAAAAAAAGTCTCCTCATCCGCCATATTAAAGTGTGCTGCAACCGATGGATAATCTACACTCTTAATCCGTTGATGCTTTAGTTCATCATGTAATCTTTCTTTCCCCAGCAATGCATTTTGTGTTTTATTTTGCTGTTTAAACCACCTGGCAACCCTGGCCCTTATTTTTGAGGAATGAATAAACCCACTATTGGCATTTGCCCAGTCAAGACTTGGCTTAGGTTCCTTATTTGTTAATATCTCAACCTTATCACCGGTAACAAGTTTGGTCGTTAACGGCACAATTTTCCCATTTACCTTAGCGCCACGCGTTCTATGCCCAACCATCGTGTGCACCATGTAAGCAAAATCAAGTACCGTTGAACCAGATTCAAGGTCAACCACATCACCATTAGGTGTAAAAACATATACACGACTGACTTCAATTTCTTTTGATAACTGTTGATTATCAAGCTCTCCTGCCAGCTCAGATTCCCAGTCCAGTAACGAACGAAGCCAATTAACACGCGCCTCGTAACCTGGATCGTGTTTTACACCTTCTTTATAACGCCAGTGCGCTGCAACCCCCATCTCAGACTCTTGATGCATCTGATGTGTGCGAATCTGCACCTCCAACGCTAATCCTTCTGGTCCATGAACGACAGTATGTACAGAACGATAGCCGTTGGGCTTTGGTGTTGCAATATAATCAGCAAACTCACTTGGGATTGGTTGCCATAAATCATGTACAACGCTTAACGCCGTATAACACTCATCTATTGAGTCAACTAAAATGCGTAGCGCGCGAATATCATAAATGGTTTCTATCTCACGGTCTTTTTTCCGCAGTTTCCGCCAAATACTATAGATATGTTTTACTCGCCCGGACACTTGTGCATGCAAATTTTGCCTTTGCAAGGCTTGCATTAATTCCTTAATAGCCGCTTCAATATAAGCTTCACGCTGCAATCGCTTTCTTTTCAACGCCTTGGCTATTTTTTTATACTCAACAGGATACATACATGAAAAAGCCCGATCCTCAAGCTCCCATTTTGTCTTTGACAAACCAAGACGGTTGGCTAATGGCGCATAAATCTCCAGAATTTCCCTTGCAATCGTTTGTCTGTACTGCTGTGTCCAATTAGCAGAGGCACGCATGGCGCAAACACGGTCAGCAAGCTTAACCAGAACAATTCGCACATCTTCCACAATCGTCAATAGCATCTTACGAAACGTATCTATTTGCGCCTGACTTGGATGTGGGTTTTGTAATGCACGCACTGCTGACATCGCACAGGCGCCATCTAGAATTTTTAACACATCCTTGCCACAATTTTGAATGATTTGCGCTGGATCCGTTTTTTGATGATAATGCAATTCAAATAACAATGCTGCCGCCACAGCATCTTCATCAGCTTGTAGATCAAACAAGACCGCCGCCATTTCAACACCATAAGTAAAGCAAGTACCACCATGCACAGAAGACTCATCTACACCAAGCTGTGCCAGAATATCAATTGCCCCAGCAATAACCTGCAAACGAGATTTCGAATAAAATGCCTCTAACAAAGGCAACCATTGATCAAAATCGATCAACCCTTCATGCGTTAATGCGTACTTATTTGTCACCTGAACCATACTTCACCACAACTCACATCCAACAAGACAACTCTTAATATGTCATCTTGCACATTCCATCCCGTTAAATGACCAGATATTTAGCATAACGAATTTATGATGAAATAAACAGAAATAATATACTGAATCACAAGGAAGATATCTTAGAAGATATATTATTAGATAAAGGCGTGAAAAAGACAAGTTGGCCGATAAGCCGGGTTCTGTCGTGGACAGTCATTTATCTAGGCCAGATGTCACCATCAGGCTCAAGCAGTCTACCCGGTTGCAGTGCGAGCAACACTATTACAACCCTATTTGACCTTGCTTCAGATGGGGTTTACCATGCCATTAATGTTACCATTAATGCGGTGCGCTCTTACCGCACCCTTTCACCCTTACCAAGCTCACAGTTTGGCGGTTTACTTTCTGTGGCACTTTCCGTAGGTTCGCACCTCCCAGGTATTACCTGGCATCTTGCTCTTTGAAGCCCGGACTTTCCTCAGCATGTATAAACACATACCGCGACTGTCTGGCCAACTTGAAAACTATATCACTTCTAACTGGTGACGCAGTTGATCGATTTCTCGATCGGTTATCGCTTTTATGCGACTTAATTCAGACATTAAAGCCACTATTTTTTCGTGGTATTCTTTTTTTATCTGACGTATTTTACTCTCGCTTGCCATACGCAAATTCAATGACTCATTTTGTGCTGTTTGCTGCCTTTCAAGCGCTCTTGCACGATAATATTTCACGACACACAGCGCCATAAATAACCGCTTTACTACATCTGGCTCAACCTCAAGCCTCTCAAGAGAAAATGGTGTAGTCACATTAAAACCACCCGCACTCTCTTTACCATCATCGAAGCAATCAACTGAAGCTTTAGTGCTTTTATCTATCCTTCCTGATTCACTTTGTTTCGTGCGAAAATTCATCTCTGGGCGTTTTAGCGCCCTTGAGGAACCTGCCCCACTTATGCGCTTTTGCTCTTTAAAACCGCTGTCATCAGCATAAGCCGATGTCTTTGGCATTTTCTTACCCTTCTGCTGTCTTTGCCACTTACCCAGCAAAACAGCAATTTGTGCGTGCGTCCCTTTACCTAATTGGCGACGCAAATACTCCAGCGTTACACGCTTACCTTCTGCAAGTAAGCTATCAGCAATCTGTGCAACCTCTTCATATGTTAGCTGATTCTCGTCAGACATGAACTTCCTTACAAGTTACTTTTATAAAATAAAACAAAATGCACCTACAAAAACTGGTTACTTAAAAACAAACTTCCAGAACCTTATCTGTTCCAACACGTAAATCATCCAACCTAACAGACCATAGCTTCCTACAAGGATCAACAAGGGTTGTTAATTGTCTACCACTAAATAAAACAAGGGCATAAACGCTCAACACCAGCTGCCACCAAACGCTTTTAAAAGGTTAAAAAGTAGGCTTATCATCTAAATGTTAGCAGACGTGCTGCTTAAGATACAAATACAATTATGCATTATCGCTAATATCCACAAGAAATTCAAGCATGAATTGATTTAAAGCACAGGCAATAATCCAAAAGCGGACAAAAGCTGCAGAAAAATAATCAACACGCCTGCTAGACCCACCAATATGAGAAAGGCTTTACTCGCAAACCCATTGCGAGCTTCATCACGTCGAACTTTCCAAACCATAAACACCGGTAGTATTATTAATAAGATACAGACAAAAATACTTGCATAGCCTAATGCCATCAAGAATCCGTTAATGAAAAATACGGCAAAAATAAATGGTGGCAAATAAGTAATAATAAAATTTATTATTCGTCCCATCTTGTGCTTTTTAAGTTTATAGGCATCCTGATTAAAGTGAAATAATGCCAGCGTCACCCCTAAAAACGAGGTGGTAACCGCTATATTCGAAAAAGCGATAATAAAGGCACTTGCACTTTTCACACCAAGGAGTTTTTGATAAGCCACACCCAGATCAACACCATGCTTCATCATATAAACAAAGCCATATTCACCTTGAATAGGAATAACCCCAAGCGTGACAACAGCCCAAACCAAATATACAACCATAGGCACGCTTGCACCAGTAACAACAACTTTCTTTAAAACGCGGTCATTACGAAAGTAATTACGAATTGTTGGGATAACAATATGAGTGCGCCAAGCAAAGCTAAGGCAATCAAGCTGGACAATCCAGCCCAGAAAAAGGCTAGCCACCAGTCTGGAACCGAACTACACATAATGCAAGGTAACGAACATTATGAAGCTGTAGTAAGGGCGGTCTATCAGCCACAACGCAAGTGAAGGTATTGAGCCCCGTAATATATCATCGTCGCACCTGATCAAGGTTTTCATTTGCCTGAAATCAGCACTACGCAATACGTAAAGGCGAGTATGCGTGGAGGTGTCGGGGTCTGAGTCCGTAGCGGGTAGATGAACTGATTGCTTTGGAACTTGGGAGAACCTTGCTATTTCTGAATGCTTATCTTGGAGCCTAAAAAGCTAGAGATAAGCTTAGCAAGGTAGTCGGACTAGCTCATAGTAGAGGTGTAAATAGGGTAATGCCTAATGGCACTAAGTTAAGCCGCAT
>NZ_QLIT01000136.1 GCF_003574485.1 Facilibium subflavum | reverse complement strand
CTTAACTTAGTGCCATTAACACTAGGACCTGTTGATAATAGAATCTCACTATTAATGCTTGGTATAGGAAAATGCGCGCGCATCGCTATATCAACACCAGAAAAAGCCATATTGTTTTCACCATTTGATTGTATAACTACGCCATTATCATTATCTAACGCAGCACTTGAGCTTCCTGCATCCCAATACCGCACGCTAAAGGACAGGTAGCGCCATGGCTGAACACCAAACTCTATAGCAAGATAAGAAGACCAGCGCTTTGCTGGCTGGTAAACATCATCGGATCCCCATGGTTGCAATTCAACCTGTTTTGCCTGTGGAAAACTTTTATATGACCCACCACCGTAAACGTTGATATAGAACCAACCTGTTGACTGTTGATCTACGCTGTTATCCGATGTATCTGTCTGAGAAAGTACGGAGTTTACAAAATCCTTATTTGTCATATAATCATCTTGCCCGGCAAATACAAGGTTTATCAGAAAAAAAACACCTATAAATACAACCGTTTTCATTTTATGCAATCTCATACCACCCACTACTATTTACAATCATTGATTGGCCGTATGATAATTAATACGAGATTGAAAAATAAGCGTAAAATTACGTAATTATAACCACAAGCATGAATTTTGCTTTGAAATGGTTGATTTATTGTGAAGTATATGATTTTTTTTATCATCTGAACATTATGCGGTAGGTGATATACATTTATGTTTCAAATAATACTTCGGTTTGGCAATATGCTTTTAAATAGCTTTATAAAAAGCACGATAAAAACGGTTTAAAAATAAAAACACCCAAAGACATCTAGCAAAAACATTTAATTTAAACACCAGTTCTATAAATGGGAACTAGAAGCAAACTGCATTAACCGACTATCCAAAATCGCCAGGAACCACTAACCTTGGCTGCTTTTTATCAGGAATATTTAATTCTAATGGCTCAACATACCCTTTCCCGGGAGCACAATAAACTTTTGCATTAGGCCAGGCCACCATAATATCAACATAACCTGACTGCTCAGCATAACCAGGATCCGCATCGTGATAGGATTCAAAATAATACTTATTCAGCTCTGTTGCCGTAAGCGCTAGTCGTCCATGCCCAAGGGAGCTTAGATTATCTGAATTATTACCACGAAACCCCTGAATATTTTGCCCGTGATTCATCATAATAACTTGCACTGCCTGGCACTTTGCTCCATCAGGACTACATGGTGGTTTTTTTTGCGATACTAATTTCACAGTACAGTGAAAGGTTGTTGGTGACGTTTTTGTGCTTGTCTGAGACAAAAAAAAGCGATAAGCCATCGGTTTTAATAAAGTATTCGGCATATCCGCAAATGCTACAGTACTTATAAACAAAGCTGACATACTAGCTGATAATAGTTTTTTCATTGCGCTTCTCATGAAACATATTTGTCATTATTAATAACAATTATAGTAAACTTAGAAATCTAATAATACCGTAATATTACGCTTATATCATAACATAGGCTCTATAGCACTAACCGCTGGCTGGTCATCTATTCAAGATGACCTATACACAACCTATTTGACCTGGATACCTAAAGCTTTTATAAATTCTTGCTAAGCTTTGGGGGTTCTAACTGCAATCTCTTGTTATAAAAAAGTTCACTGTTAGCATCATCCTTAGAAAGGCATTTATTTTCCTCTTTAATGTGACTATTGTTCACATGCGTAAGCCAATGGTAATTGCCTTTATTCTCAATAACAATCCCTTCTTCTTTTTGAGGATCAAAAACCTGTCCAGTGCTCTTATTTATGTATTGATTATTAGTATTATCTTTTTGAATACAGTAAAAACTGATAGGAATATCCTGATGCTCATACCAGCGCCCATCTTCTGCTTTAACTCGTTTATCACCAGTTATATATCTATGTAGCGCTAATAACTCCTGCTCTGTCGCCCATTTGTAATTTGTATTAATATGGTTATGTATTACGTTTTTATTCTCCTCTTTTTGAAGAAACTGCTTAATACAACCAAAAATAAGTTTATCCATTGCTGTTTGATCTTGAGCGTTAGCTGTGTCAATTTCAACTATACTTCCCTTAAACCTCTCTATCAAGCCAGACAAACCCTCCTCTAACATAAAACTGCCGGTGTATAAATAAGAAACTTGATTTGGATCGCCACCTAGCAAATGCTCATTAGCCTTTTTTGTATTGTATAATTCTTTTCTTGCAATATTGCTAAGCACAGCAAAAACTTCTGAGTCATTCACATTATCGACAGCTAGTTCATCTATAATTTTATCGGCTGTCAACCCTCTTAGTTTTGCCCCCAGAATTTCTTCAATTTTTTGGTTGTCATTCTGTCCTTTACCTATATTCAGGGTGTTTTTAACCAGAATAGTTTTTAGCGCGTTTTGATCTTGTAAATTTAGCTGTAATTTATCAAAAACTTTGGCGACAGTATCCTTATCTTGTGCTCTTAACCACATCACCAAGGCATGAGCGTAAGCATAATATCCACAGTTACCCTTGCCTGTGTTATCAACTTCTATGTACCTGCTGTTTTTTTCTTTTAATTCCTCAAAAATAAAATTATTTGACGGCTTTTCTTTTGTATCTTTTACTGAATTAAAATGCTTGTTATTTACCTCGCCAAATTTATGATTTAGCTCGACCATATCCTCTGGCATTTCCTCTAGTTCCCGGATAAATTGCTCTAAAGAAATCTTATGATCAGCTAAAAAGGCATAAAGCGGTAACAACTTCTGGTTGATTGTATCATTTTCTATGCCGCTTTCTTTATTAAGGTTGATCGTAGTCGCTACCTTTTTCTCCACCGCATAAGCTTTCATTGCGTGAACGATCAGCTCTTTATAGCCTGAGCTTGCTAACAATTTCACTATTCGTGACAGCTGACCTTGTTTATATGCCTGCATTTCTTTAACAAGCGCTTGCAACAAAGGTTCCACAGTTGCTGCAGCATTTATGGTAGATATACGCAGGTTATCATGCTTTGGGGATGTTTTTTTAATATTTTTATCCTGATAGTAGGCTTTGTATGCTTTATAAATGTCTGTGTTTTTTAATATCGGTGTCACATAGCCCTTATTTGCATATTCAAGTAATTGGACCGTATCAAAATCACTTGGGATCCCTTTTACTTGTAAATAATCCTTTAGATCATTGTGTTGTAATATTCCTTTCAGCACCTTTAGCGTTTTAGGTGTTACACTGCCAACGGTCTGTCTTCCTGAAGCCGCTATAATCAATGCTTGTAAATGATGCGCAGAAACTAAATCAACTAATTTTGGATGAAGCTGATCACGCTTATAAACTTCCTGAATTAATTGACTTTTCACCTGTAAGAATATCTTATCTTGTGTATCCAGCAGTGAAAGAAGCGCTTTATTGGCGAACTGTGCATAAATATACTGCAATGTACCAGGCGCTTCCCCCTTCCCATTCCAATTGCCTTTTGCGGCTTTAATTAACGCATCAAGGTCATGGGCTTCTTCAAATTTTTGATATTTCGGATGTTTTTCCTCTACATTGCTTAATAACTTGCCTTTTATGGTTGAAAAAATCATCTGCTTTACCTGTTGCCCAGCATCGGCTTCAGTTACCCATTCATGGGAGACTGAATCTTGTATTTCTGGCACCTGATATTTTTTAAATTCAGTATTGATTTGATTTATAATTTTTTCACGGTTATCTAATGTCAAATTCTCCATTGTTGTTTGCAAGAAATCGGTTATTGCTGCCCTGTTATCTTCAGTTAATTCAGAGGCATAAATTTTCTCATTACATAAAGACAGTAGCGCTGATTTTTGTGCATGCAATTCTCTATTAGACACCCTTAGCTCATCTGTATATTGGGCAAGATATTTCAAGGTATCTAATAATAAATCTGGGTTTTCTTGTTTTGCAAGCTTCTGTAAATAATCAAGATCAATAACACCAACTGAGAAAACATGTCGATAGAGCAGGTGATACAGTTCATTAAACTCGATAACACAATGCGCACTGCCTTCAGAGCCTGCTCTGGCAACGCGTCCTATTTCCTGAATCAGCCGCTCTAACGAGCCTTCCATATCTTCTTTATTTGGATTAAAGTAAGTTTTTAATTCATTGACTTTACCTGCAGCAAAGTCTGATCCTCGATTCAACACTGAAGTAATCAAAACACGTTTATTTGACTTACCACCATTTTTAGCTGGATTCACAAAATCAATTGCTGATTCATTATCAGCATGACGCTTACTTTCGCTATCGGCTTTACTGCCGTAATAACCTTTGATCTCATATCCTTTTTCTTTTAGTAAAGCTTCAAGTTGCTGACCTTCTTTTTCATTACGCACGTGAATAATTAAGTTTCTGTCTTTAGAAAGTTCTGCCGTTTTTTGTTGAATAAGCTTATTGGCCTCTTCTTTTTGTTTGTTAAGATCACCATTGTGATATCGCGTAAAAAATATTTTTGTTTGTCTTTGAGAGTCTGTAAATTCTGGGAATTCTACATGCTTATCTCTATCTGCGGGAATAGGTGTGCCTGTAAGCCCATAAACATTTTTTCCAGCTGCATAAGATGCAAAGGTATTAACACTTTCTGGATCATTGGGGCGAATAATGCGCACTTGCATTGAATCTTTACCATTTTTAGCAATAAGTTCCTGGTTGACCCTAACTCGCAATATTAAATCAACAGCTTTGGTAAAGCTCATCCCTACCTGCGGGATGCTGTTTTTCATTGGAATAAGTTGTGCGTATTTTTGACCATTAAAGGTTTCCGGTGTTGCTGTATCAACAATATAAGTACTGTCATGTTGATCGCTTGGCATAAGCTTTTTTGTGTCAACAATTGCCTGGCATAGTACATTCAATGCTTTTTTATCGCCATTTAAAAGCGTTATTAATGCCTCTTTAGCCTTAGCATCTGGTGTTTTGGTTTGAAAGTAATTTATAAGTGCTTTAGGCTTAATCACAAGCTTATTATTTTCAATTTTTTGCTGATCAATAAAATCAATCAGAATATTGATCATTTGCAGGTAATGTTCATCATACGCTTTTGGCTTATCACTTGTGCCAAGATAATAAGAGCTGTCATTAATAAAGAGGTCATACTCATCAACAATAACCGTTGTTTTAAGCCCTTTAACCATAACCGTTGTTTTAAGCCCTTTATTTTCAATTTTTGATTTTGATTTAGCATCTGTGCTAATAATATTCAGTGGGGTGCCAAAATTAATGCCTTTTTGTTTGACAGGGCTCATATTTTTATCACTGACATCTTTTGTGACGAGATTAAAATTAACACCAGCGCTTTGATAAAAGTTTTTAAACTCATCATAATGCGCCCGTGCCAAAGGCTCTGTCGTTTGAATAATATCAACGGCATCATCTGGGTTTTTAGAGGCTAGGAAACTTGCCATCACCGCGCTGATCAGTGATTTCCCCTGCCCTGTTTTAATCCCATTTTGAATCGTTTGATCAGGGTTGGAATTGAGTATTAAGTCATACACTAATACCATTAATTGTGTGTCTCTTAAAAAGTAACCTGGCTTTTCTGCTGTCACTTTATCCCGATAAACCAAAACATTTAAAATACCAAGTCTTTCAACATCGGATAGATTTTTATCAGCCAATTTATCTTTTAAGGCCACTGCATCATCGGCAATATATTGCTTTGTTGCTGCTCTTACTGCATTGATATTATCGATTAAACGCTGCCTTTCATCACCAGAAATAAATTGCTTCTCTGCAAGATCTGTTATTTTATTAAGCTTCTTTAGACTCGCATCACTCAATTCAGAAACGTCGTTCAAAAATGCTGGCTTAATATCATTTTTGTCATCTAATAACTGTCTTGATGGGTCAATAATCAATGCCTTTTCTAAGGTATCTTTGACATCATTTGTATTTTCGCAGATTTTATTCAATCTCGATAAGCTTATTTGATGTTTTTCAACCTGTCGGATTAAATCAGACAAAGAATCATACTTATTAAGCGCTTTAAAATAACCAATCAGTGCAGCTTCATTAAAATTTTCTTTATCATAACCAATAAGCAGTGATAAGAGATGAATGGCATCTTTTTGATCTGTATTCCCCATAGATTTAAGCGTTGGCGCCACCAATGTAATCGCCTTTAAAATGCCTTTTGTTTTCTCAGGCGAATGATTTGCGCTTAAAATATCAGCATGTGTTAATAACGTTTCAAGCTCAATTTGGTTAAATTTATTTAACTCATACTGATTTAATTTTAATAATAATGAGGTATCTTTCAGCTTGCCTTCGTTATTATTAATATGCTCGATACTAACACCGCTATCCCTTAGCTTGGAAATCACTTCTAAGGCAAGTACCTTTGATTTATTATTATCCATTTCATCTAAAAATGAATGATCTCCCCAGTACTTTAATGCTTGCTCAGGACGATCAATTATAATCTGCTTATTTTCTTTGGCGATATCAATCAGCCTTTGTAAATTATTTTCATTCTCCAATAACTTTTTAAAGTCGTCTGTTAGAGCTGTCTTCAGATTGGCTGCAGATAGCAAAATTAATAAGTTATCAAAATCATTGGCATTTGCCGAATCAGGTTTGTTAAGCGTATCGGCAGTACTGTCTTCATTAAGCTGTTTTTTGATATAATTCAAAATCAATGTCATAAGCAAATTACGCGCATTTTGCTTAGGATTGGAAGCGTCACTATTTGTATTGGCAATCTTTTGCTCAAGCATATCTACAGCTTCTTGCGCTTTATTGTCTGCTTTATTTATCTTAAGTGCTGATAGCTTCTGCAATGTATTGTGATGCGTATTCTCACAAAACTGGTTAAAAGCGCGAATAAACCCATCTTTGGTTGCAACATCCAGATTAGTTTTTTCGGCTGTAGCAATAATCTGCTTAACAAATTTTTCAATGAGATGATTTTTACCAGATTTTGTAGCAAAATCATCATCATTTGTAATAAGCTGGGCGCTTAATTTCTGCCTTATTTGTTTTTCAAGCGCTTGCGCTTTATCAATGTTGGTAAAATCTAATGCATCGATTTTAAACTGCTCGCGCAGCCGGTCAAAACTATTGCTCTTGATCTGTTGAAAATTCAGTAAAAATTCATCTGCGCTTTGTTCGCTAGCATCCAACAATGCTTTAATCTCTTTCAAACCTGAGCTTAGTTCAATCTCATTCTTAGCCGCCAGCGCGATAATAATATAGACTTGGTATTTTTTAGTCTCATCAAGGCTTTTAAATGTAGTAATATCAATATGTTTTGGAAAATCTTGTGGCTGAAGGTTAATCGTCTTCACCTCATCACCATGCTTTATCGTGCATTTCAGTTGACTATCTTCTAACTTAACACCAATCTCATCAGTTTTAGGGTTTTCATTACCGATTATTTTATACTGATACAGCTGAGATTTGGCTTGCGCTTTGATTACTCCTTTATACATAATACCCAAATCTAACGAATCAAAAAAATTATCTGAAAATTGATCAAAATAACTTATTGCTATATTCGCTAAAGGGTTGTTTTTATCATCAAATGCATTGGTTAAGTTTAAATGCTGATTAATTTGTTGATCCACATTTATCAAAAACGCTTCGAAATTCACGTTGTCCTGGTCTAACATCTGTAAGTTTAGCTTTAAATCAGACAGCTTGTCACGGTGAGATAGGATTTTATGCTCAAGCCTTTGCATGCTTGCATAGATATCCATTGAATTTATTTTAGTATCAGCTCCATTAGCTGCCTTTAAAAGTGATTCGACCTGGTTCTTAGTATCGTTAGATGTTTTCAACGCTGAAAAAATTAACTCTCGGAAGTATTTCTCTTTGAATATTTTTTTGTAAACAATCTTCTCGTTATCGGGCACGAGCTTCTCATTAGTGTCATCAACATTAATACCAGAGCTGTGATATACAAATGACCAGCTATGTTTACTCCCTATAAGCTTCTCAATCTCCTGTTTATTTGTTCCAACTGGCAGTTTTTGATATGCGGCTAAAATTTGCCTTGGATAGTAAAGAGCACCATTATCTATTGCACGACCTAATCGCGTCAATTCTGGTAGCATTTCTTCAGAAATTGCCCCACTTTGATACAAATCACCAAATTGCTTATACCAATTTTCTTCTAATGCATTAGAATTACCAGCTTTACGCGCCAAATTCATAAATGCAGATAACAATGCTTTTGGCGCCTCCTTACCTGCAACTACAGGCTGATAACTAAAGAAGAAAGGTCTTTGTATAACATTATGAGCATCCAGTTTAATTTCTATATTTTCATCAATAACATCTAATACAAGGTGATTATTACCAAAACCATCCACTAACCTCTTTATCTCAATATTTACTGGAAGCTTATCTATTTCTAGCGCTTGAAAAAAGTCATTCAGCTTTGAACCATCATGTTTAACCCCCTCGGGTAAACGATCAAGAAGCCTTTGAGAAACAGATTTGACTTTTGTATTTCCTAATGCCTCATCATAAGCAAGTACAGCACCATCTTTTTTATTATTAAACTTTGGATAAGTAAGATACTGCTGTTGCTGTTGCTGTTGCTGTTGCTGTTGCTGTTGCTGCTGTTGCTGTTGCTGCTGTTGCTGTAAATTTAAACGGCTATTTTGATTAAGTTCAATTTCGATCTCACCTAAGTTATCTATTGCAGTATGCATTTTTTTTAATGGTAACGCAATTTCCAAAACACCTTCTTCCAACATATATAAGCAAGCTTCATCCTGAAGTTTTTGAACACTATCATTCAATTCAAATTCAGTATCAACCCATGAAAGTGTTTTAAATATACCACCCAAGCGTGTTAACTGTGATTTTTCAAAGAATATCTTTTTTTTATTGCTGGTTGCTTCGCTAATTTTATTAGCTAATTCAAGAGCCTGATTTTTGAGCGTGTTGAGTTTCTCTGTGCATGCCATAATAAGCTCAGATTGCCTATCATGATTAACAGCTTTATCTGTAGAGGTAACTATTTCAATTAGTTCTTCAAACTCATCAGGTAAATCAAGATCAGCCTGCTTCCATTCAAGCTCTGATTTATCAAGCGGTCCATTTTCATTCAATTCCCCGAATGCGTATTCAATAGTACTTTTCCCCATTTTCATTTCTCCTATAATTTAAAGCCTGAACTGCTAAATACCAAGTCATCAGGCAATGACAAGCAATATACCATTTAATTTATATAAAAACAGATCAAGGAAATACCGTAAAACCCCTGAAACTGAAAAATAAACTTACTCTAAAGCAGCTAATTCATAGACAATCTCATCTAACACCTGTTTTACATTTAATGTATCATCTTGCTTTAATCGAAAAGCAATATAATCTTTAACACTGCCTTGTGGGAATCGCTCAGCTAAAACACTTCTGGCTTTAACCGCACCTAGTAGTTGATAGAGTTTTTCTCGCACGATCACATCTTCTTTTGTCGTACTAAACGCCCAAAGCTCAATTGCACTTAAGGTGCAGTTTAACAGCTGTGTGTAGGTACCTTTTTGTGTGATAAAACGTGCTAAAAATGACGCACCATGCGCACTTGGTCCATGAACGCGATACTGCAAAACATAACGCTCAATCGCGCTTAAACCAAAGGTTTCACTGATCTGGTCAATGCTGATTTTACTACCTGAGTCCATAATAAAAATTGAGGTAGCAAATTCAATCATCAGCTTATCAAAGTCAGATAATGATTGTGAAGCCAGTGATATTTGCACATTTTGTTTTCTTCCTTCACGCATATCTGTCACCACCTGCTGCCTTGTGGATTGGCATTCGGCGGTTCGATGAAACTCATCATAAACAATTTTTTTAATTTGCGTGCCATCTTTTTCCAGACGTGCCAGATGATAGTTTTTAAATACGGGATTTACATTTTTAAAGTCATCTGCCTTATGAAAAAAATGGGCAGAAGTCACATGCCTTGCCAACATATACGCAATAGCAGTTTGCTTATTCGCAATGTCACTGCCAGCGCTTGCAACACCTTCAATATCCATTGCAATAATCCTGGCATCACCAATATTAAGCCGGCTTTCACCAATTAAACTTGGGTATTGACGGATAATAGAGGAAATACTACGGCAATAATAAGAAATAAAATCCTCACCACTTTGAAGCTTGCTGTCTCGATACAGATCTTCTACCACGCGAAAATTTGCTACGGTAACCGTATCTGATAACTCAGGTGTTGCATAATTTTGTGCAAGCCGTGAAAGCTCGATATGTCCTTCAACAAATAAAATCTCACCGACCTCCCACCAGCTTTGAGGTCGTAAGGTTTGTGATATCAATGGCCTTAATGCAGCATCAATTTTTAGGTTAACCCCTTCAACATAAGGTTTAGCTGTTTTTTCATCCGCGCAAAACAAATACACCTGATCGACGATTAAACTCACCATCGAAGACATACCTTCAGGCAAGCTTGCATGCACTTTCTCCGTCAATAACAAACAAATAAAATTAATTAAAAAGCTTTTATGTGACAGCAGGGCATGCTTGCAACCTAAAGGGGTATCAAATGGGTTTACTTTATCGTTTTCAGACATCTGAAAGCGATGATACATCACCTGATCCTGTCTTGATACGGGTAATGACTCCTGTACCAAAGAGATAAACCCCTGGCTTGATGGCCCAATATCGATAATTGAAATAAAGGGTAAATCACTAATCCCACGAGAAAGGCATAACGCAAGGTTTAATGTATTCAACAACACCGATTTCCCTGACCCTGAACGGGCAAACACAAGATCAATCCAGCTTATTTGTAATGATGAACCTGGCTGATAAGGCCAAAGCTTGCCATCGTTTGTTCTAAATATCGCAGCCCCTGACTCCCAGGGTGAGGCAGGTCTAACCAAGGGAAGCATTTCAATTGCATCACTTAAAGGTGCCGCAGTATAGGGTGCAATGGGGTTTTCCATTGCTGCAGGTACAGTAGAGAAAAATGCAGCCGTTGGGTCTCCTGTAAACCCTGTGACCTCAGCCCCACCCCAACTTTGTACAATCTGCATCAATTGTGCAGCATTTTGCACCAGCTGCTCCATATTCCCTTTAGGCGCCCAGCTCACCAAAGAAATAGAAAAACGTATCACAGGATCATCACTGTTATCATGATAGTGACGCAATAACTGATGGGCGTTCACCAGTCTTTTGTTATGTGCTGAGGCAAAGGTTAAAAATTGCGCTAAAAACGCTTTGCTTTGTGTTACAGACATCCCTTGAGGTTTTATGGAATAGGCAATTCGCCATGGAATATTTGCCTCTTTTAACTGGCGAAAAAGCGTGTAGAATATTTGTATGCTTTTCGGAAATAATTCAATCACCATCGGTGCATAAATATAATCATCGATTTCAACCACTTGGTTATTGATATTTCTGGCCTCTCCTGGAATCACCTGCTCACAAAGTTTTGGCCATAAAAAAGCTGAGATATCTGAAAAGTCTTCAATCTCATTAAAAGACAAACAATCACCTGGCAGATGTGCCTGCCAGTCAGAAGATGTCTTTGTCGGTGAGATATTTTTTCGTATGCAGTGACTCGCCGCATGAGCTGAGAGTAATGTAATATCAAAACCAATGCTTTTAATACTCTCCAGCATATGGCTCACCAATGCCCGATGCACACTTCGAAGCTCAGGGGTAACCAAAAAAACCTGTTGTGCATTATTGGCATAAGGCAGATTAATTTTTTTAAATTTCTTCCCATGTTTTTTGGTTATTTTTTTATCAACACTTCCGGGAAAGACTTTATTTGTCGTCCAGATAATCAAATAGCATCTCTCCTGAGAGACATAATTTTGAAGCTTTTTGCCTTTTGAAACATATAAGTCATCAAGTGCCATCCCAGCCTGTTTTGCTGCACCTTGTGCTGAACTAATCAGCTTATCTATATCTGAGCTATTTTCTAAAGGATCAGATGAAAAAGTAATTTGTAGCGAATGCCCTTTTTTATTAAAAATAGACTGAAAGAGATCAAACAGTCGTTTACTGATATGCGTAAATTCCTCGTCACCAATAATGCTGCGAAAGCCATCGATTTGAAATACAGAAACAAGCTCACCTGACTTACTGACTAAAGTTGTCTCATCATCTGCCGTTTCTAAATCACAATAACTAAACACATCCTGTTTTAAGCTCGTACTGATCCAGGCAAAAAACTCATCAACTGTCTTATATATATGTTGTATCATTGACATAAAATAACCTGATCAGTTTAATTTATTCAAATACATACCCAGAAGATAAGTATACTTTCTTGGCTTTTTGATCAATTTTAAGCACCTTTCCGTAGCCTTTAAGCATCTCACCTGGGGCAACAGAAAAAATACGCCCTTTCTCATCACCAAGCCATGCATATTCATCGGTAACTGCCGTAAGTTTCAATGGGTTGATAATCGATGACTTCACCAATTGAAGCTTATTGATGCTATTTTGAATCGCTTCCAGTTTTAAAGACTGTGCTGATTGTGTTGCGATGATCTCTTTGATTATTTTACCCCCTGCTTCATCGTTTGTTTTAGCTAAAAAGGTATTAAACTTAGCAAGAGTTTTATGCTGCGATTTATCAAGTTCTTGCAGTATTTGATTATTTTTCTGAAGATTATCTGATAATTTAACTAGATACTGATCAACTGCAGCAAGCTTTTGATCAATTGCTTGTAACTTTTCATCAAATAAAGCAATTGCATCTTTTTCCTTTTTTTGCGTATCCGATGCCTCCAGATCGCTTGAATGAAACGTTGTCGCAGGTAAGGTGTTATATTGAGGCTTTGGTTTTACCGGTACAGCCTGGCGCGAGAAATAACCACTCATAAGGTTATAAGCACCATAAAGCAACAGCAACCCGCCAAACCCATACACAAGCCATATCGGTTGAAACTTACGTTTTGCTTTGCGCCAATCGCTAATACTCTCATTTTCTGCTTCATCGCTCTCTGTTTGATCAGAATCAAAATGTGCCTCTTCTGTTTTATTCGTAGAAACTGAAGTATCCTCTATAGGCATATCGTCATGTTGTATAGCATTAAGCTCACCATTATCCTGTGCTAAACCTACTTTTTCATTTGACTGATCGACAACATCCTTATGTTTCTTGTCAGTTAAATTTTCGTCTTGTTGCATGGTTTTCTCCCATTTATGCGTAATATCTGAATCAAAATATTTTATTAGCTAGACTTATTAACAAGCTATTCATTAATAATTAAATCATTCATCAGCAAAATCCCAACAGCTGTACCTTGATCAACCGTAACGGTTGGCGGACGAGCAAACTGCGCCTGCATTGCCTGACTTGTTGCTTGACCGACTTTGCCAAGGCCTGCATAAGCTGCATCTTTAACGGTTGGCGGTGGTCTTTGATAATTAAAATCAAACCAGATGGATGGACTTGGTTGTTGACTGTAGGTGAAATAATTCCCAAAACCATCTAAGAAAGCCGAGGCAAATAAGCTGCCGTACCTTAACATATAATGATTATCCACATCAGAAGCAAGCGCTGTTTGTGCCGTTTTTGCATCAATCGCATAAGCACTGATTGGTGTGCTGGCTTTGGCACCGTCAATTGAAATACTGGTGAATTTAATCACTAAACGCTTATCTTCTCGTGTAAAACCGCCTAATAATTTAGCATTTCGATAAGGCCCGGTCACAACAGTTGCCAGCACAGGTGTGCTTGGCTGGTCACTATTAATGGCTGTATCAATCACTGCATAGATAACACTTCCTGCTTTGTAGTCTGCTGTTTTATAATCCGCTGACTTTGAGGGACTAAAGTCTTTTTGATCACTTGATGAATCTGCTAATGTCACTGACTGAATTGAGCTGGATGCTTGCACATTTTGCTTCGAAGTAACCGACTTTATTTGATTCGCTAATTGATTTTTATAAAGATTAAGTGCCTCTCTTTGATTTGCTGACAGCTGATTCTCCTGAAGCTTACGTTCAAAAAACCCAGGTTTTTTTGTTTCATGTTCCTCAAGGTAATCAGTTGGCGATGTCTGTTTTTCCTGAGGCTTATTTACTGCTTTCTCATGCTTTTCAGGATCTTTTTCATCGCCCATTGCAAAATAGCTATTACCATCTTGAAGTGCCTTATTTGCCTGCTGATGAACATATTTGTTCTGTAATGTTTTATAATTAGCCTGTGATTTTAAGTTCAACCCTGGAACATATACATCAGAATCCTCTACCTCTGAATTTACGACCTGTTTTGCAGAGAACAGATTCATCAGAATTACCAAAATAAATAGTATAAAAACAGCAATAATCAATATGCGAACTCTGGGGATTGCCCAAAGCCGCTTAATAAAATCTTTAAACTTTTTCATGTTAAGCTTCCTTTGAATCAGCAGTAATTTCAAGCTTTATCTGCCTGCCAGCTTTACTGAGATAAACAATTGGTGTTACAGATGGCAGTTCATAAGCATGGGTTGTTGAATGGTAGTTTTTATCATCCATTTTAGCTTGATACTGAGGTGAGAGAAGTGTCGCCTGGGTTAACAGCAGCATCTTTCCACCATAAACCCAGGCACTTGTATCTTTATCCCCTTTAACCAAAAGCCTTTTTGCGCCTTGTGGCGGTACACCACCTAGCAATGCCATTAGATAATCAGGTGCAGCTTTTGGTGCAGACCTTTCTTGTGCTTTTGCTTTATTTTGATAGGCTTGAATGCGCAAAAAAACAGCATAGTCCCACTGGCTTTGCCAATTTACTAACCGAAGGGTAATCGGTGTATCCAAACCTTTTAAAATTACAACCATTGTGCTATCAAAATAGCTCTGTTTTGCTTTAAGCATTAAAATGCGATTATTTTTACTTGCCATCACATCCACTTGGTTTGAATTGGCAATATTATATTGCTCAACAGGCCAGATCTCGCCATCTAAACTTTTGAACTGCAGCGAGGTAATCCCTTGTCCTGATAAACGAATCAAGGTCGGCTCCTTCATTTGTGATGGTAAAACATTTACTGGTATATCTCGTGATACGGGTTCTTCAAGCTCATCAAAATTTGCTTTTTCGTTTTCCTTGCCAATTTTTTTAATATCTTTTATTTGTGCAGGAGATAATGGATAAACCTGCGCCATGGCTTCCTGTAATGCTACCTCTTTTAAATCTGTTTTTGCAAAGGCTGTTACACTCACCCCTAGTGCAAAAACGATACCAAAGCATATCCGATTATAAATTTTCATCATTATTTAGCATGCCCCATTGGATCTAAAAACATGTATTTACCTTGCGATGAAAACATCACAATATGATTTACAGGCCGTATAGTACAATAATTAGTGCCTAATAGATTGCGTATAATTACGCAATCTAAAAATTATGACTAACCAGTAACGGTTTCGGTCGTGTGAAAACAATGTCACAGAACACGATCATTTCCAAAAAGCGAAGCTTTGGCGAGAATCCACGCAATTAAAGATCTTCAAAAGCAACTTATTAGTGCAATAACAACGTAACTTTGCGTAGTTTTACGGTTTTAAAAACAACCCACTATATGCACAATAAACACATCAATTAAGATTAAAAATAATCCATTTTGGTTTATTATTAGGATGACTATGCCAAGTATTATTGATGTACACCAGCTATATTTCTATCAGCACGAACGTGCTTTACAAAACATTGTTAGCCCATTTAAGCAAAAACTGGGGTTTTCCGGGTTATCGTACACACGTGTTTATCACGATAATCAAGTTGTAGACTTACCTGTTATCAAGCATGAAATTCATGAGCTTTGGCTTTCAAAAGACTACACAAAAGAGCCAACTTTTCTCTACAGCAATTTACTTAAACTGCCAAAATTATTCTTTTATCATGAACTAGAACATCATCTTGATAAACCAGATTCCAGCTATCAAGTGCTTAACTCACTTAAACAAAGCACCTATATTGTTTTATTTTATCTTAAATATAATGAGGATGGCTCTATTAGCCGACTTTCGTTTAAGTTTTCTTCTTGTGATCAAAATAAGCATTTCTGCCTCCATCAAACCGACTGTATTGAGTCTTGTATGCTTGCAGTGGAAAATTATCTCTTTAACTCGGAAAAAAAACATTATTTATCCTTTGATATCTCCACAGACATCTCTCCATTAAACCTTAAGCAACTATATCCACCTCAAGCAGGGATTAAACTCACAAAAGCCGAGATTAGCTGTTTTAAGCAGCTATATTTTGGCTATTATGAGTCAAGGGAAATCGCTAAAAGACTGAACCGGTCACCCAGGACCGTTGAAACCACGATTTCTAATCTATGTTACAAATTATACTGTAAAAACAAAGCAGAGCTTGCGGCAAAAATTACACAAATGCACGAAAGCATGCGTTATTTTATATTGAATGAATTCAGGTAGATTCCACATATTTTTTATTTACGCTTGATGTACCATCAAAGTGCTTACACATCATCAGGAGTAAATATTATATGGATCATACACAGTTGGCAAAAATCATTCTTTTATGTTTAACAAATCAAGATACCAATGGTTATTATATTGCAGAAGAAGCAATAAAGCTTACTGAGGCTGAAGTACAACAACAATCTCACAAAGTCATTAAAAGTTATATCAATAAATGCATAAATGAAAATATAACCAACAGCTCAAAATATTACCCAGACGCATTACAAGCTTACGAAAAACTCAAAAAAGCAATAACGCAAACAACAAATTTAGAGACACCGTTAAGTTCATCCATATTGGCAATAGAAAACTTTTTAAAAGCGATAGCCAAACTGGGTAGCTTTAACGTACAGGGCATGCTTCAGTATCACTCATGGAATACGGTATTTATGCATCATCTGAGCATTTTAGCACGTCGAGAGTTGCCTTATTCAGATGAAAATAAACTAACCGCCTATCAAGAAAAATTTGCTTGTCCTGACTATCGGCCGCATGCACTTAACATTTACACTGAACTGTATAAGATTGCAGGAAGCTCAAAATATCTAAGCTCAGAGTCAGTCACTTCAGATAAATCAAACATATTATTTGAAGAAAAAATTTTCACCCCTGAAAGCGAGGTGACATTTAAGCAAAATAAATAAAGCTTTTGGTAGCGCTACCCTATGGACCTAGCACTAGAAAATAGCACACCAAAGGGTGAGGGTTGTTGCGTGTTAAATTTTATTTAAAGGCTTATCCAACTGAAGAAGGCCTAAAAAAATTATCCTTTTTCTAAGCCTTTCTTATTGGTTATACGCCTGCCTCAGCAATTGATAAATCATTTATAATAGCGATTTTCCCTATATCACTTTTAGCTGGGAAAAGCCCGCTATCACTTTGGTTAACAAGCTGCCATGAATCATCGGTTAGATGTTTGTAAATCGCTTGGCCATCTTGGTACTGGGAAACTGCTGCATATAAAGCATTATCATCAGCAAATAAGCTTAAGTCATATGCTTTTAATGGCAGTAATGTGTTTGTCATATCTTCAAAAGCTGGCGTATCATTAATAACATTCTGATGCTTAATTTTTATTAAAGACTGGAAAAGATCTTTATCAGACATCTTCCAAAAGTAAAAGTATAAATCATTCGTTTTGGGATCAAAAGTTATTTGTTTCAAGGAACTATTATGCTCAGCCCCATACGGAATTTTTGCCGAGGGTTGCAACCATGCTTCAATAACTTCTCCTTTTTGTGTATCTAGTTTAATAACATAATCATCACTGTTATCATCACCCATAGAGTAGATATTATTATCTGGTCCTAGGGTGCTTTGGTCATGACGAATTGCGGATAAAGTTGGAATATTATAATAATGCGCACTGTACTCACCTGAGTTAGAAGGCGTCAGTTGGCTTATACTAATAGCATGACGAGAATCTCCATTCGTGCTCAAGTAATAATAAATTCTTCCTTGACGGTCAACAGCAATCTTAATAATACCACCAGGACCATATGACCAACGCCAATTATCGCCTCTTTGTTTCTTATCCTGCGCTTGTGACCAGACCTCAATAGCCGTTGTCTTATTTTCCTCAGGATTGTCAATATACTTTCGTATTACGTTACTAGAACTATCCATTGCATATAAGACATTATTCGGGCCAATTTCTAAATCTACACTAAAGAGGTTATCAAATTTCTGTGGCTCTTTAGCCATAGCATTATTGTAGTAAAAAGTTATCGTCTCATTCAATCTTTTAGTATTGACAGCACCCAGGTATAATTGACCTAAGTGATCGTTAACCATAGTAAAAGGCATGTAATCATCACTAACACCAAGTTCTAGCTTTTGCCAAGCTTTATTTTTATATACTACTGGGTTAATAACATTATCTTTTGCAAATAACTCATATAATGTCGTGCTGTTTTTTAGTGTAAACGTTTTACTATATTGATACTGTTCACCATCTTTGTCGGCTTTACCATATAAAATGCTTAACTGACTTTGATAGGGATTCTCAAGGTCTTTTTGACTACCATAGACATAGATATAGCAAGATTTCCCCTCTGCAATGGTACTTTCTTTACTTGTATCCTGGCCTTTTGTAAAACATGAACTCTGACAGTGAACGCTATCGCAGACCTTCTCATCAGCACTTTCATTATAAATATGAAAATACTTATTGCTATCTGCAAAGTCGGTCTTAAAGCTTTGCGTTTTATCGGAAAGATTCGTAACTTTTATTGATTTTACTGCAGGATATGTTCGCCATTTCTCATGTGAAATGCCAACAGCAAGCGCACCATTAATTGAAAAACTTTTGTCTATATCAGTACGGGTATTTTTATGTGCTTTCACCTTCAAGACATACTGCGCACTATCATCAATATTACTGTCTTCTGATTTAATTGCAATAGTGCACTTTTCACCTGGTTTTACTTGACCACTCTCACAAGTTATTTCACCTTCTGGTAAGTCTTTGGGTGCCACAATCGACAAACCTGCCGGATAGCTTGATCCTGTTTGACCGATACTAAAGGCATCGTCAAGCTTATCCGGCAGTTGCCAGTTAAATTTACCCGTGTTTTCAAGCATAACATTGGTGTACGTTGGGCTTTGTGTTGTGCCTTTATCGACAACAATATTATCATTTACAATGTTAATACCAACAGGTGCAACCTTAATATAAGGCTTTGGATTTAAATCTGCCGTTGAATAGGATTTACCATCACTGACATAATCAATCACCATAGGGTTTTCAATCTTTTGATTATTTTCACTCCAGGCATCTTGATCTACAGTATATACCACATCACATGCCCCTTCATTAGCTTTGATTGTCATCCCTTCTTTACACTCGTTATCTTCTGAAGGTTGGTGATAACTCACCCCATCGGGTAATCTGTTTTTCTTCATATAAGCAATGGTAATATCTGATTGGGTGTGGTTAACAAAACGCATCGATTTTGCACCTGGGTTATCGATATCAAGGCTATCAAAAGATATTGGATCAATGGCAACTTTAATTTTATTATGTAAATCCACACTATCGGCATTATCAGCTGAAATACCAATTAATGGCACAGATTGACCATAATTTAATCTTACCTCTGTGCCAGCTTTTTTATCTTTCTTTGTTGGCGCATCTATTTGGTTTTCCACCAGATTACGGTAGTATTTTCTTAAAACAGCAATCGCCTCTTGATCGGCAAGTTTAAACGATACATCAACTTTACTGTTAGCAGGAATTGAAAATGTGATTTTCTTTTTGTTATCAGCATCCCAGCTGCCATGTTGTAGCGAATCTGTCTTAATAATCGCAAATAAATCATCCGGCATATGTGATAAATCAATTACCGCATGTGTAATATCATAATCTGAATCATTTTGAAGTTTAAAATGTACTTCACCATTGGGTGCAAAGTTGATTGAGTCTTGTAACACCATCTTAGAAGATGGTCCTTGCTCAAATTTAATTGGTGTTTTCGTTGCAAAAAGCATATTTTGGTGTGGTTTTATTAAAAGGCTATATTTCACACTCGTATCAATCTCTGCGTCATTTAATTTAACTGCAACATAGCAGGTTTGCCCTTTCTTTAAAACGCCTTTGTCAATACAGCTGTCATTCGCCTTATCACCTTTGGGGTTAGTAACTGATAAACTGCTTGTTTTACTTGGATCAGATGCAGCAATTTCAAAGCCATCAGAAGCCGTATAAGGAAGTCTCCAGTCAATATCGCCTGTATTCTCTATTGCCACATTAGTGACACTTGGTTGCCTTTTATACACAACAATTTGCTGATTCTGAACGCTTGCTTTTGCTGAGTCAAGGTTAATCTTATTCTCGTTTGCTTGTGTGTCACTGGCAGTAAACTGGATCATTGGCAGGCTTTTATCTTTGCCTTTGTTATTTTGCAAATCCTTTGCATATTTACTTAATAATGATAGTGCCTCATTATTCTTAAGCTTCAAGGAAATGATTTGTGTTGCCGATGGCCGAATTAACATCGGTAAAACAAGTATCCGTGGATTCTCTTTGTCCCACTTCACACCCTCCCCAACAAGACTGTCTTTATCAATTAAGGCAAATAAATCATCGGGCATATTAGAAAAATCAATCTTTGCATTTTGAATATCATCTGATTTGGCGTTGTTTTCTATCTGCAACTGTAAAGTAAAATCCGGCATGGTGTTAATGGTTGTTACCAATGAAGCCATATCTGGTAAGGCTTCTTTTTTTACAACCTGTGTTTTTACAGGAATGGAAATGCTGGGTTCAGTGCTACCCAGTAGGTATAGTTTAACGTTACCATTAATTGCTTCCTTCTCCTGAGAGGGTTTTATCCGTAAATTTAAATAACAAGTCTCATCCGCTTTTAACGTCTTCCCTTGACCTTGCTCATTAAAGCAATATTTATCTTTTGAAATCGCAGGGTCATAAAACCAATCTACTTGATCTTTAGGCAAATTATCAAATTTAGCATCAACTAATTGGACACTGGTATTTTGTACAGCACCAATAGCATTAATGCGTTTTGGGGTACTTACTTTAACATCCGTAAGCTTATAGCTTGTTTGTGCTTGTACAATCACTTTTGGTAATACGGCATAATCTGCTGTTGACACAACACCTGCTGAAGGCTGATCAGAACCAGAATCACTACCACCAGATTGACAAGCAGTTAATAATAAACCGCTACACAGGCTTGATAAAATTAAAATTAACGGTTTTTGCTTCATATTTTTATTTCTCCAACTTCTGCATATTTTTAAAACTGATATCCCAATGACACTGATAAATTCAACATACTTGGAATATAGCTGCCGCCATTATACGGTGCGGAAATATCGCTACCTGTACCTAGAATATATTGCACTTGCGCGCCAATACTAAAAGCATCACCAAGCATATATTGATATTCTGCTGCAATAAATGGTCTGATATTGGTCTTATTTGTTTTCTTAAGCGCCTGAGCAAAGCCTTTTGTAACTGTTAATTCAGGATCAAAGCTTGAAAGAATAATGCTAGGACCTACTGATAACTGTAATTCATGCCTCTTGCCCCAAAGTGGAATATGGGCTGTGGTATAAAAATTAATGCCAGAAAACGACATTTGGCTCTGGCCATTTTTGAACTTATCTCCATTCTCCGCTTGATAAATCAAATTTGAACTACTTGTCCCAGCATTCCAATAACCCAACCCAAAGGATAAATATTCAAACGGCCGGATACCAAGCTTTGCTGCATAATAAAAATTCCAATGACTTGCGGGTTGAAAGATATCATAGTAATCACCGGAAGATTGATACTTGGATTGCGCAGTATTCGGGAAAGACTGGTATGACCCACCACCGTAAACATTGACATAAAACCATTTTGCCTTAGACTGGCTTTGCTGTGTATCCGTAATATTTGCCTGTGAGAATACTGCACTTACAAAATCATCACTCGTCATTTCCCCAGCTTGACCAGCAAAAGAAAACGGTACAAGAAAAAAAACACCTGTAAAAAATAGGCCACAACACCGCATTATCTTATCCATTTAAACACCAATATAATTTTTTCTGCAAAATATTAACTTATATAAGCGCAGAAAATAAGCGTATAATTACGCGATATTAAGTGATTTATACGGTATTTTGATTGCTGTTTACATTTGAACCAGCATATTCTGCCCGCATAAAAAAAGGCAAGCTCATCAAGTCCAATCGGTTTACTGAGAGCCCCAAAAATTTCAGAAATGTGTAAAATAGTGTTGAGCAAATAAATGTAAGAGTCTATAGCAAAGATGAGATGATGTTATAATTTATCACCGTTATTATCCATATCATCTGATTTATTGACTTTATCATATTGTCTGCTTTCAAACAAACCACAGTTGTTCGCATGTGAGGCTGAAGCATGATGATCCAAACCACCTACACGCTCAAAAAGCACATCAAAATAGGTCTTATAAAACCGATCTTGTATTTGCGCCAATGACTGCGGTATTGCACTATTTTCTTTTTCTACAAAATCAAATATTGCATCCAGATCATCAACAATCGTGGTCATTGTGATA
Source organism: Facilibium subflavum (assembly GCF_003574485.1). Lineage (GTDB taxonomy): Bacteria > Pseudomonadota > Gammaproteobacteria > Francisellales > Francisellaceae > Facilibium > Facilibium subflavum. The sequence goes on along the minus strand of NZ_QLIT01000136.1, from coordinate 312 downwards.
TTATCACCCAAAGATGCATCTTTTTCTTCAGTAATATTACAATCTTTGTGTACTACTTGACAAAGTGCTTGAAATGCATTTTGATGCTTATCAAAACCATTTGCATCTTCCGCCACATCAGGATTTTGCTCAGCCATGTCATAATGTTTTAAACTCAAAGCCAACGATTTTGTCACTGGGTGATGAAGTGTTGATAATAAAGATGATATCTCATTTGACATAATAAACCTCTTAATTTATATTTTCATTTAATTTTTGCCTCTGTACACGATGATTTTCTCATTTGAGTAGCTCCTGTAGCGGTCGGTTTAA
>NZ_QLIT01000135.1 GCF_003574485.1 Facilibium subflavum | reverse complement strand
CCTTTAAACTGTTCGTCAGCTGTTTGAGGTGCTTTTTCATGTTGTGCAAATCAAGAAAAAATAACGCTTCAAGCAGCAATTTGCAAATTTTTCTTCGTGTACAGTAAATCAAGAATGATTATAAATGTTGATTTGTTTATTGGCCGTTGAAACTGCCTTTTCAATTACAGTTACTTGATTGCTTAACCAATAAATATAATGCTAAAAAATTGCTATGCTTTATTAATATCAATTCTTATCGTTATTGGCCTATTTGTGATGGAGATGAAAAATAGTACATCAAAACGCAGTACTTTTATTTTTCTTATTGTAATCATCTTATTGTTAGTTGCATTACATGGCCTTTTTGTCATTAAAAGCCACACGAAAAGTTTCCCGCAAGATAAGCTTTATCAGCACGTGGAAATAACAGGGGTCGTTGCTTCATTAATTGATAAGGATAAATCGATGGCCAGCTTTTTATTTAAAACAGAAGAAGGGCTTATTAAGCTTAACATTTACCCAAATAAGTACTTAGGGTTTTGGAAGCTAACACCCGGGACAAAGTGGCAGCTTTGGGTGAAGCTTAAACCACCGCAAGGGTTTAAAAACCCGTATGTCTTCGACTATGCTTATTGGATTAGTCTTCAAGGTGTTAAAGCAACAGGTTATGTTATTACCAATAAACCTTATGTATTTAAAGGCGTTGATTCAAGCTATTTTGTTGACAGGATGCGTTATGCGATTCAAAAAATGCTTGATAAGCATATTGAAAATCAGCAAGTCAGGGCATTAGCCAGTGCTTTATTAATTGGTAATAAAAATGAGATGACGACAACGGATAAGAAAATTTTTCAACAAACTGGCACATCACATTTAATTGCTATTTCAGGATTACATATTGGTTTGATTGCGTTATTTGCTTTTTTTATTGGACGTTTGTGCTGGTCGTTTTCAATATCAGCCTGTCAAAAAATACCCGCACAAAGCGTTGGTCTTATAAGCGCGGTTATTGCAGCATTTATCTACAGTATGCTGGCAGGTTTTTCCATTCCAACACAACGTGCTTTCATTATGGTATTTGTCTTTTCTGTCGCGTTATTAAGTTATCGAAAAATAAACAGTGTCAATGTGCTTATTATTGCAGGTATTATCGTTGTTTTATGGTATCCTTTTTCTGTCTTTGAGGCAGGATTTTGGCTGTCATTTTCCGCTGTTTTATTTTTAATTTTCATCAGTCGGCTTGTGGCTGAAATCAAGGGTGTGAAAAAATATATCATGATCCAATGCTTACTCATGATTTTATTGATTCCGCTTACAATTTATTGGTTTGATGCATTTTCTGTTATTGGCGTTATTGCCAATTTACTGGCGATTCCCTGGGTAAGTTTTATCGTTGTTCCAGGACTTTTTATCAATTTTATGTTAACTGCGATAGGATTGTCACAGTGGTGGTTAAGTATTTTATCTTTAACGTATTTAATAAAATGGCTAACCTGGCTTGCCGATCATGGCCTTTATTTTAGCTGGCATCATTTGTCTTTATTGGCAACGGTGAGTGCGATTTTGGGCGTTATTGGCTTTTTATTACCATTAAAATGGCACGCTCGTCTTTTATCTTGTTGTCTTATATTACCGATATTTCAAAAGCCAATGTGGCCTGTTGATATCATTGCTAAGGCCACTGTGCTTGATGTTGATCATGGCTTGGCTGTCGTTGTGCAGATGAAAGATTACACGGTTGTGTATGATACAGCAGGCGCCAGAGGGCAAAAATTTGTGCTGGCTTATTTAACCTTGATTCCGTTTTTAAAGGCACAAGGGGTACAGAAGATTGATAAATTGATTATCAGCCATATGGATCAAGACCACAGTGGCGGGTTAGATGCGTTATTAAATAACTTTGATGTCAAAGAAGTCATTGCAAACCAGAAGATCCAAGGACTTGAGAATAAAAAATGTAACGATAAAACCAGCTGGCAGCATCAGGGCGTGGACTTTACCTTTTTAAATGACAACCATTTCACAGGGAATAATGGATCATGCGTATTAAAAGTTGGGCAAGGACGAAGGAGTTTGCTGTTAACAGGGGATATCTATAAAAAAGCAGAGCGCCGTTTACTTACTCTTAATAAAGACGCATTGAATTCAGAAGCGATGGTAGCACCGCATCATGGAAGTAAGCGCGCCTCAAGTCGTCAATTTGTTGATGCTGTCAATCCCAGATACGTTATTTTTAGCAATGGAGACCACCAAGGGTTTTCTTTGCCGGATCAAAAAACAAAACAAAGCTATTTAGATATTGGTAGCCAAATTTACAGTACTGCAGTTGATGGCGCAATAATGGTGTATTTTTACAAGGATAAGCCGAGTAAAGTCGTGTCTTATACAAAACGTTAATCAAATAAAAAAACCATACCACTTGTAAACCATTTTGCGGTGTTTTACTGCAAAGCAATTTGTGAAAATTTTGGTTAATGGAATTGCAGGTAATAGCGGGGACTATTGCCAAAATTTAATATATACTTTAAAAAACCTAGGGTTACAATAATGCAGGTAAATAGCTAAGTAGCCTTGAGTGCTGATAAATAAAGGAAAATGAATGAAAAAAATATTCCATATTGCGGTTGGTGTGATTATTTTATTATTATTTTGTTTGAATACATTAATCATGGCGGTGCCTGTGATTATATTATCCCTTGCCAAATTGATTCCTATTCGGTCTTTTCAGATACTAATGACAAAAGCACTTGTTGGCATCGCAACTTTTTGGATGTTGATTAATAATTATGTAAGCCATGCTTTGTTACCAACACGTTATTACATTTGTGGTTACAAAGATTTCTTGCCGCATCACTCTTATTTATTGATCAGTAATCATCAAAGCTGGTTGGATATTGTGGTGTTACAGCAAACCTTCTTAACCAAAATTCCGTTTCTCACCTTTTTTATGAAAAAACAGCTTATCTATGTGCCGATTATTGGGCTTGCCTGTTGGGGGCTTGATTTTCCTTTGATGTCTCGCTATTCAAAACAATACCTTCAGAAATATCCACATAAGAAAGGGCATGATTTGCTTAAGACAAAAAAAGCGTGTGAAAAATTTCAAGCACGAAATATCTCTGTTATCAATTTTATTGAAGGAACGCGTTTTACAAAACAAAAACATCAGGCACAGCAATCACCATATAAACACTTATTAAAACCAAAAGCCGGTGGTATGGCAATGATGTTGCACGCATTAAAAGACGAACTTATGGGCGTTTTGGATATCACGATTTGTTACCCATACTCGCAGGCAAATTTCTGGCATTTTTTATGTGGGCGTGTGCCTGTGGTAGAGATTCATGTGGATTTTATTCCTTTAAAGGATATTCCTTATGGAGACTACTATAAAGACACTCAGGCGCAAAAAGTATTTCAAAACTGGATTAATGAGCATTGGCGATCAAAAGATCAATGGCTTGATCAGCATTTATCAAAAAATGATTCACAAGCGGTATAGCTTACTAAGCGCATTTTACTTGTGGTAAAGAAAAATTTATATGCAATTTACTTAACATTACCCCATCAAATTAGTAATATATGCACATATTTTATAATGTGTGCATTTAGGTGAAGCATGTTTGAAAATGAAACAAAGAGTCAAGTGATGTCAGAATTAGAGTATAAAAAGTATATGTGTGTAGTGTGCGGCTTTATTTATGATGAAGCCGAGGGTTGGCCAGAAGATGGTATTTCGCCAGGAACGAAATGGGAAGATGTGCCTGAAGACTGGGAGTGCCCAGACTGTGGTGTAGGCAAAGAAGATTTTGAGATGATGGAAATCTAATTCCTTTGCCTATTACATCACCTTTATTTGAGCCCGTTTACTTTTATGATAAAAAGATAATTATTAAGCGGGATGATTTGATTGACGCACCGATTTCAGGAAATAAATTTTTCAAGCTTTATGGGTTGCTCAAGCAGTTACAAAAGGGTGATATACCACAAAAGATAGTCTCGCTTGGTGGCTATCAGTCAAATTATATGCAGGCCGTAGCAGCCTTAACATATCATTATCAGATTCCTTTTGATTATTGGACAAGAAAGGTTCCGGCGAACATTAAGTGTGCACCGCAAGGTAATTTGCAATCAGCACTTAAGCTTGGGATGAATCTATGTGAGCATGAAGGCAAAATTACGACAGATTTTTTGCATACCTATTATGCCAAAAGCCATTCTGGTAAGGATATTTGTATTTTACCTCAAGGGGGCGCTGCTTCACAGGCAGAAGCAGGAATGATCGTTTCAGCGACACAAATTAAGCATTTTTTACAAAAGCATAATATTGCCAAGGCTTCCATTTTTGTTGCCTCAGGCACGGGAGCTACAGCATTTTATTTACAAAAACATCTGCCTTGTCATCAGGTGGTCACAACACCTTGTGTTGGTGATAAAGACTATTTAATTCAGCAAATGCATATTTTAGGTAATGATGTTTTACCGATGATTATTGAAAGTGAAAAAAAATATCGCTTTGGGCAATGTTATAGAGAACATCTTGAAATGTATGAAGCGCTTTTACAACAAACCGGCATCACATTTGATTTACTTTATGACCCTATTGCCTGGCAGGTGCTTTTGGCAAACTATGATCGCCTGATAAAGCCTGTTATTTATATTCATTGTGGCGGGGTGCTTGGCAACCAGGCGATGCTTGCACGCTATCGATATCATCAAATGCGATAGCCTATGGGCCATATTGTTTTAGGGTTAAAACATTGTTTTTTTGAGACATTTCAATGTGTTTTAATGCGCTAATGCCTAATAAGACATAATCACTGTTGCTGGCAGGGTTAATGTTGGCCTGAATATTATAAAGCATGATACTGCCAATAGACAGGCTGTCTAATTTTGTGTAATAAACGATAATGACGCCATTTGGAGTATTGGCCTGCATGGCAAAGCCTTTTCTAAGGCCGATTTTATTGGCAACTTTTTCAGGAATTGAAACACTTGTTGCACCGGTATCAATTAAAAACTTCACGGGTTGACCATTGATCTGTCCAAAACTTTTATATTGGTGATTATAAGCTTGCAGCTGAACAATGCGTATTTGGTCCTGTGTTGTTGTTTTTGGTGTTAGTTGCTGCTTTTGTTTTTGGTTTAAATAATGGTGTGCAATAAACGTGATCAAAAGGAAAATAATAATCCAAAATGCATAGATGAATTTCTTCTGCATAACTTTCCTATGATTTGATCTCTTTGAGTAATTGAAAAATTTGACGATATGATTTTAAAGGCTTTTGTTGAGAGACTTCCTTTTGGTGAGCACGAACAAGCTGTCTTAGTCTTTGAACATCAACCGTGGGATCTATTTGCATCAACTCAGTAATCGCCTTTTGGGATGTTGCAGGATCAACAAGCTTGTCTCGAAGTTTTTCAAGTCGGTGGCTTCTTGCAACATCAGCGCTATGTGATTTGTTCTGCTTTTCCAAAAAATCAACGGCGTCATCAATATGTGTTTTACGCAGCAGCTTGCCGATATATTGTGTTTGTCGTTTTAGGGCAATTTTCGACATTGACTTGGCCTTAATAAGCTCATCAATAATGCTGCTATCAAGCGGTAACTTTTTAAGCTGCTCAACATTTAACTGCAGAAGTTTACGGCCAAAGGCAGTAATATCTAGAGATTCTTTTTTAATTTGTGTTTTACTTTTTTCTGTGGATAGTATGGTGTCATCGCCATTGGCATCAAAGGGGCTGTTTGTCATTTTTCACTGTCTTTTACGAGTCGTTATGTGTAGAATAATAGCGAAAATTTTTATGTATAACCACTTTAAAATGTAAGTAAAACAATTAGGAGAAGCCACATGTTCGATCGCCGCCTTAAAATTGCTGATTTTGATCCAAAGCTTTACCAGGCTATTGAAAAAGAAAACATGCGTCAGCAACAGCATATTGAGCTTATTGCTTCTGAAAATTATGCAAGTCCTTGTGTGATGGAAGCACAAGGTTCTCAGTTAACCAATAAGTATGCAGAAGGCTATGCAGGTAAGCGTTATTATGGTGGCTGTGAATATGTTGATATTGCAGAGTCACTTGCAGTCGAGCGTGTGAAAGAATTATTTGGCGCAGATTATGCAAATGTTCAGCCACATTCAGGCTCACAAGCAAATGCCGCGGCATACTTTGCACTATTGCAACCAGGTGATACGGTTTTAGGCATGTCACTTGCCCATGGTGGGCATTTAACCCATGGCGCTAAAGTAAATTTCTCCGGTAAATATTTTAATGCAATTCAATATGGCCTTGATCCTGAAACAGGCGATATCGATTATAATGAAGTTGAGCGTTTGGCACTTGAGCATCATCCAAAAATGATTGTTGCCGGTTTTTCAGCGTTTTCAGGGATAGCAGATTGGGCAAGATTTAGAGAAATTGCCGATAAAGTCGGTGCGTATCTAATGGTGGATATGGCGCATGTGGCAGGGCTTATTGCTGCAGGCATTTATCCAAACCCGGTACCTTATGCTGATGTGGTGACAAGCACAACACATAAAACATTGCGTGGTCCACGTGGTGGCTTGATTGTGGCTAAAGCAAACCCTGAGCTTGAAAAGAAGTTTCAATCAATTGTCTTTCCAGGCACTCAAGGTGGTCCATTAATGCATGTAATTGCAGCAAAAGCAGTCGCCTTTAAAGAAGCATTATCGCCTGAGTTTAAACTTTATCAGGAGCAAGTGGTCAAAAATGCAAGAAAGATGGCGGAAGTTGTGATCTCCCGTGGTATTGATGTTGTATCAGGCGGCACGCAAAATCATTTGTTATTAATTGATTTAATTAAAAAAGATATTACGGGTAAAGATGTTGAAGCGGCTTTGGGGCGTGCAAATATCACGGTAAATAAAAACACCGTGCCGAATGAACCGCGTTCTCCTTTTGTGACAAGTGGCCTTCGCATCGGCACACCTGCAATTACAACACGTGGATTCAAAGAAGACGAATGTGCCCAGATTGCGCATTGGATGTGTGATATTATCGACAACCTGGGTGATCAATCACTAGAAAAAGAAATTAAGCAAAAAGTTATTGCACTTTGTGAGCAATTCCCTGTTTATAGTGATGCATCAAAAGCGCTGGCTGCTTGTTAAGAGTCGAAGTTAAGCGCTTTCCAGTTTTGTATATTGCTTTCTTTTCAATTTCTAATATAATAACGCTTACAACAGGGGTGCAGGCATATGTAGTTGTAAATCAATCATCTGGCTTGCTGAGAAAGCATTAGGCTTAACCCTTTGTACCTGATCCGGTTAATACCGGCGTAGGAAGTTGGTAAGCTAATTCTGTCGTGAATATTGCCTTCTTTTCTGCGCCAAGCACAAAAGAAAAGAGGGCGTGATGACACACACTATCGGTACGATCAGCATCAATATTTCATTTTTGATTTATTGCTTGTACTTTTTGCCACAGATTCTTTATAATCAGCTTAAACACCAGGCCTTTGGCATCAGTTACGGCACACAGCTATTAATGATCCTGGCTAATGTGCTTGATTTGATCTATGGTTTTGGCTTTGATCTTCAATGGCAATACAAGGCAGTAACGCTATTAACGCTTGGCTTGTTAGTGATACAGCAATATCAAATCTATCGCGATAGTCGAATAAAATCCCTGTGGTTTCATATGCTGGCTGTTTTATTATTATTGATAGGTGGGGCAATCGCATTTAAACAGCTTTTTCCAGCGCGATTTTTAGAAACGGTGGGCTTTATCAGCATGATTTGCTATTCAATCTATTGGTTGCCGCAAATCATTAAAAATGTGCAATACAAGTCAGCACAAGGCTTTAGCCTTATTTTTATGGTGTTAAACGCATCGGCTTTAATCTGTGATGAGATATCAGCCTTAAGTTTTTCCTGGCCCATGCCTAGTATTGTAAGCCCGCTGGTTATTTTAAGTTTTCTTTTCGTTATTATCGCGCAACGCCTATATTATCGACGTTTGCAAATGATTATTAATTAGCACTAAATCGGTCTTATTTGTCGGGTTTTTATGTACAATCCATGCTAAATCCGTATCATAGCAGGTAAATTTATATCAAGTAGGTTAACGGTGATGGCAATCAGTGAAAACGAGCGTTATCAAATCAGCAAGAAAGTGACTATCGTTGGGATGTTCGTCAATACCTTGCTTGCTGTTATTAAAATGTTGATCGGTTTGATTGGCCGCTCCCCTGCATTATTCGCCGATGGTGTACATTCCTTATCAGATCTTTTAAGTGATATCATGGTGCTTTTTGCCGCAAAGCATGCCAATAAGGGCGCTGATCACGATCATCCTTATGGCCATGAACGTATTGAGACGCTGGCGACGGTTATTTTATCATTATTTTTAATTATTGTGGGCGCTTTGATTGCTTATCATTCATTGATGGACTGGTATCTTGGCCAGTTAGGCCTTCCAGGACAAGCCACGGTTTATGCTGCAATCTTATCAATTTTAGCTAATGAGGGCTTATATCGGTACACCATGATCGCTGCTAATAAAGTCAACTCAGATTTACTACGTGCTAATGCCTGGCATAGTCGTTCGGATATGTGGTCATCTGTTGTGGTGTTAATCGGGCTTATCGGTACGATGTTTGGGTTGTTATGGATGGATGCCGCAGCTGCCGTGATCGTCGCTTTTATGATTATTAAGATGGGTGTTAAATGGGGATATAAGTCATTATCTGAGCTTATTGATACAGGCGTGGATATTGAAACACTCCATCAGATAGAAAAGGTGATAAAAGGTGTCGATGGTGTTAAGCATTATCACTGCCTTCGCACACGTAAAATGGCTGGGCAAATACTCTTAGATGTCCATATCTTGGTTGATGCATTTATTACGGCATCAGAAGGTCATTATATTGGTGAACATGTCCGTGGTGCCCTTGCACATGAGATTTCACATATAAAAGATATTACGGTTCATATTGATGTCACCGAACATCCTGAGCAATTTGTCGATCCGCAAAGAATGCCACCATCGCGTCAGCAAATTGATTTGCAACTGAAAACGTTTTTACAGCAAAAAATGGACAAAGTGTTTGATTTGCACCAAATTACGTATCTTATCTATTATCATCACAGGGAGATTACGTTATACTTTTTGTTAAATAGCAATGATCAATATGGTAATCTTAGTGCGGCACTTCAGGAATTTTCTATTCAAGGTATTCATAAAACAACGATTAAAATTTTTACTTGTGAATGAAGCGGGTAAGAACAATAGTTGTTTCGCTGCTACACTAGAGAATAAAAGTTTACACAGTGCACAGCAAGGATATATACATGCATAGCCTATTATTTGTTTTTTTCCTGGTGTTTTTTGGTGCTTCTGTTTTTGCAACCTTGGCACTTTTTACCCGCCAGACGATTATCGTGGCTTATATTGTCTTTGGTGTGATTGTAGGTCCCCATTGCTTGGGATTGATTCATGATGTACAAACCGTACATGAAATCTCCGATATTGGCATTATGTTTTTGCTGTTTTTACTCGGCTTGAATTTGGAGATCAAAAGCATGATTGCCATGTTAGGCAAAGCCCTTTTTGTCTCTATTACCAGTAGTGTCGTTTTTATTGCCGTAACGCTTATTTTGACTCACCTTTTTGGGATCGGTGCCCAAGGGCTTTTAATTGGTGCTGCATTGATTTTTTCAAGTACGATTATTTGCTTGAAATTATTGCCAACAACAGCGCTTCACCACAAACATATCGGTGAGCTTGTTATTGCGATTTTATTGATTCAGGATCTACTGGCGATTTTAATGCTGACTTTCATCAGTCTTTATTCCTCACAAACTGAAAGTTTTCAGTTGTGGTCGTTAATCAAATTAATTCTGGCCTTGCCGGTTTTAGGTGGGCTTGGCTATGTCGCACAACGGTATTTTTTATTCCAGCTGTTTCGCCGGTTTAGCCGCTTTCAGGAATATGTGTTTTTATTGTCAATTGGCTGGTGTTTAGGCATGGCGCAATTGGCTGTTTTATTTGGTCTATCCAATGAAATTGGTGCATTTATTGCTGGAGTTACTGTGGCAAGTTCTCCTATTGCGAAATACATTTATGAAAACTTAAAGCCGCTGCGTGATTTCTTTTTGATTTTGTTTTTCTTCTCAGTCGGTGCTGGATTTGATGTGATTAAACTTGGTGAAGTCTGGGATATCGTGCTTGTATTGACAATTGCATTGTTGCTGTTAAAACCGCTTTTACACTTTTTAACGCTTTGGTTGACACGTGAACCGGTCAAAGAATCATGGGAGATTGGTGTGCGTTTAGGCCAAGGCAGTGAGTTTTCATTAATGCTGATCACATTAGCCGCCACCGCTGGTATTGCCACGAATACAACACAGACGATTGTTGAGGCTGTTTGTATTTTAAGCTTTATCGTATCATCGTATGTCGTTGTACTAACCTACCCAAGCCCAATTGCCGTTTCAGATCGTCTAAGACGTGATTAGTTCGCTTGTTAAAAAATCGGATGTTGCGGGTTTAATTGCAACGCAAAAAATATTGAAAAATAATTTATCAGCGGTATAAAGCTATCCAATTTTAAAAAAATGCGGTAGTCTTAAGACAGTTATAATGATCATGTTAGAGAAATGATAGAAACAGACCGTATTATTTCAGGGGATAAGCAGCCTGGTGATAATCAGATTGATCGGGCGATTCGACCCAAAACACTAGCAGATTATGAAGGCCAGCCAACCGTTCGTGAGCAAATGGAGATTTTTGTCAAAGCGGCGAAAAATCGAGGCGAGGCATTGGATCATGTGTTGATATTTGGCCCGCCAGGATTGGGAAAAACAACGCTTTCACATATTATTGCCAATGAAATGAATGTCTCATTAAAACAAACCTCAGGGCCTGTATTAGAAAAGGCAGGGGATTTGGCAGCACTATTAACAAATCTTGAAGAAAACGATGTGCTGTTTATCGATGAGATCCACCGTTTGTCACCTGTTGTCGAAGAAGTGCTTTATCCGGCGATGGAAGATTATCAATTGGATATTATGATTGGTGAGGGCCCTGCTGCAAGATCAATCAAAATCGACTTGCCGCCTTTTACTTTGGTGGGTGCAACAACAAGGGCTGGGCTTTTAACGTCGCCTTTGCGTGATCGCTTTGGGATTGTTCAACGATTAGAGTTTTACAGTATTGAGGATTTAACAAAGATCGTGATGCGCTCGGCGGGGCTTATGAATATTAAGGTGCAGGATTCAGGGGCAAAGGAGATTGCCAAACGTGCCAGAGGAACCCCGAGAATTGCCAATCGCCTGTTGCGCAGGGTTCGTGATTATGCGGAGATTAAAGCCAATGGTGAAGTTGACCACAAAGTTGCTGATAAGGCATTGTCATTAATCAATGTTGACCCGCTTGGCTTTGACCAGTTAGATCGTCGTTATCTTTTAACCTTGTTGGATAAATTCTCCGGTGGGCCTGTTGGGCTTGATACCATCTCAGCATCGATCAGTGAAGAAAAAGGGACGATTGAAGATGTTATTGAACCTTATTTAATTCAGCAAGGCTATATTATGCGTACGTCACGCGGCAGGATTGCAACGATTCATGCCTATCGACATTTTGACATACAAATGCCAGATAATCGCAGTCAAGATACACCGCAAACAGGGTTGGATATTTATTGATAAATTTGTTAGAGTATGCTGAGTTTACGATAAGTTAAACAAAGGAGTTTTTTTTGGGTATTATTATCGGCGTTCTTTCAGGAATGCTTTGGGGCTTGAATGATGTTTTTGCAAATATATACAGTCAACAGGCCTTAGTAAATAATACGACACTGGCCGTTATTATACTGGCGCTTTTTTTATCCCTCATGCAGGACGCTTTTTCTTGCGCGAGTATTTTTGGTTATCATCATTTTAAAGGGACATTTAAGAAAAACCTAAAGCAGAATAAAAAAAGCTTTTTGCTTTTATGTGTTGCTGCAATTTGTGCAGGGCCTTTAGGTATGGTCGCAGGCATCGTTGGCATCGCTTATGCAGGGCCTGTTTATGCAGGGGTGATTACTTCTTGTTATCCTGTTGTAGCGCTGTTGCTTGCAATCGTTTTTTTGCGTGAGCGCCCAACAAGGCTTAAAATCATGGGAATTATCTTATCGGTAATCAGTGTGATCTTTATCTCAATTGCCGGGGAGCGTTCAGGCATTACCAATATCAGCATTGGTCTGTTATTTGCCGTATGTGCAATGATCGGCTGGGGTATGGAGTCGATTTTATTTTCAGTGGCGGCCAAAAAAACAGATCAGGATACTTCCTGGCTGTTAGCCGTGCGACAATTTTGCTCGGCCATCTCCTATGTCGTGATCTTATCGGTGTTGTTTTATGTGAAAAAGGGACAATTTATCGCAATGTTACAAGGGGTGTTTTTGCCTTTATTAATCCTTGGGTGTGTCGTAACAGCCGCAACCTCTTACCTTGCCTATTATCATGCAATTAAGCGCATTGGCCCAAGTCTTGGGACGACTTTTAATGCAAGCTTTATTTTCTGGGCTGGGATCTTTAGTGTTTTATTTCATATTGCAAGCTTACACGCTTCATTTATCGCATGGGGAAGTGTGCTGATTCTAGGTATTTATTTTGCTTCATCAGGCACCTTTAAAGCCCAAAAAATGCTTGTTTGAGTTGGTATAAGCAATATTTGCAAGCTACAATATGCTTTAGGTATAAAATATTCGTATTTGGATGATGTCAGCGTTCACGAATTTCTTAAAGAAAAGCAAACTGTTAATTGGTATCGTGATCGTTATTGTCTTGGGATATCTGGCTTATTTTTATTTTTACTTCTCCAAGATAACGGATAATGCCTATGTGGTTGCCAATGTGCGTCCAGTTGCTACCAGTGTTTCGGGAATTGTTAAAGATATTTGTGTGAAAAATGGTCAATTTGTTCAAAAAGGGCAGGTGCTGTTGCAGCTTGATGATACTGCTTATAAGAATGCATATCTAATCGCGAAGATGGATTTTATGCAACAACAAAAAGCCTATCAAGAAGCTCAGGAAAAATTTGAAAACGGCAAATTGTCATACAAGGCGTATATGCTTTCACAAAGCAAGTTTGCACAGGCAAAAGCCAGGGAAAATATTGCCAAAGCTAACCTTGATGCAACAAGACCGCGGGCATTATCAGATGGTATTATCAGCAACATGTTTTTAGCACCAGGAGCACCGGCTGAAGCTTATAAACCACTTTTTGTTATAGTTGATACCTCAAAGTGGTGGGTTCAGGCTAATTTTAAGGAAACAGATTTAGGTGGGGTGAAGGTCGGGCAAAAAGCAAATATTCGCCTGCGCATGTATTTAGGTGATAAAGTGTATCATGGTGTTGTTGAATCAGTAAACTGGGCGGTGGGGCGCCAACAGATCAATCAAGCAAGCTATTTGCAGCAGATCCCTTCTGAGAATCAGTGGCTTTTATTACCACAACGTTTTCCTGTTTTGATTCGTATTAAAGATCCTGATCCTCATTACCCATTGCATGTTGGAGCCAGCGCCTATGTCAGCCTGGTATCATAAATTTGTGTCGTCTAAAAAGCAACAGAACACTTATACACTAACACAGGATCCTTATTTAGATATTATTTATAATGCGATCACTACGTTACTGGCAACAATGCTTCTTTGTGGCTTATATCTTGTTTTTCAGTGGTCAAACTTCCTTATTTTAATCGTTGCGGGCATGTTTGTTGTCTTTGTCAGTGATTTTCCGCAAAGCCAGATGCGTTATGAAAAGTGTTTGACTGCGACATGGATTATTGGCTCTTTAGTGATTAGTTTTTTAGGTGTTTTTTTTACGATTGAGTCTCGTTGGCTTTTATTGTGCTGGGTGTTTTTGTACACATTAACCTGTTATAGCTTAACAATCAATAACAATAACAGACGGCTGCACGTTGTGCTTGGGGTCGTGTTCTTGCCAATATTTATTCATCTGCTTTATACCAGCGATTTATCACAACCATTAAATAGCTGGTTAGTATTGCAAGATTATCTATGGGGGTTATTTGTCTGCTATACGGTGGCTGTATTTTTTGCTTTAATAATGCCAAGGCGGTTTAATGCCAAGGCAATTATCGCAGCGCTTGATTTTTTGTATGCCTTAAGACGTGTTTTTCAACAATTAGCACATACAGGTAATTATAAGGCAGACATTTATGATATGTATCGACATATTTATTTTTTACGCCAGCATTTACCTCGTTTAAAAAAGGCTGATAAACATTTTTATGCGCTTGTTGAAGCCTATATCAATATTGCGCATAAGCTATTATTAAGCTTGATATATCTGATTAATAATCACGAGGGTGATAAGCATTTATTTGTATATTATGTCAAACGCCTTGACCATATTATTAATGATGAAAAAGAATCATTGCTTACAGATGCGCTTATGATTGATGAATTAAGCCTTATTCATCAAGAGGTGGTAAATGATATTGATCGATTTTTACGTGAAATTCATCCTTTCTATCAGCAGTTTATCGCATTAAGAGGGCGTTATGCTTAATAGATTGCAACAGTTGACACTTTATCGTGGTGTGCGAATAACGTTTGCTTTGAGTCTTGCAATTGCTTTATGGTTTATGCTTGATTTAGAGCGAGGTTATTGGATTGCAATGACTTTAATGATTATCTATATGCCATTTGAGCCAGGGCTTGTTAATAACCGCATAAAATACCGTCTGGCAGGTACAATCATTGGATTACTGTTGGGTTTATTATTGGTAAGCCTTTTAAGGGTTCATATGGGTGTGATCATTATTTTGCCGGTAATTATCATCCTGGCGATGTATTATGCCATTGTGCATTATTTTTATGCCAGTATTTTTATCACCATGGGGGTAATGTTGTTGTTTTCAACGTTGCCAACTGCTGGCATGTCTGCACCTTTATTTATGCTGGCAAGATTTCTTGACACCCTTATTGCCTGTGCTATTTGTTTTATTGCTGAATATCTTTTTCGCCCTAAATCGCTTATTTTTCACACAATACATGAAGCATTAATGGATATTTTTCATGCCTATAAGGGACACTATCAACTTATTTTATCCGCTTTTGAAAAAGGGAGCTATGCGTGTGTTTCTGTCGATCAGGCGATGAAGTTTAATGAAGGCTTAATGACATTAAAGCAAAATGTTGAATTAAACAAAAGCAAACTGCCAGCACACAAACAAGTAAAGCTTGATGCCTGCTTGCAGCCTGTTTTTCAATTAAGAATAGACTTTGCCAGTATTCAATATTTGCTGATGAAGCACCCTGAACAGGCAAAGCGCTTTTATCAACAGCATGAAGGCAGTCTAAAAGTGATTCAACAGCAATTTTCTACTGTTGATATTGAACCACAAGTATTGGATATAACCATAGCAGTTAATGATGACAAAGCGCAGCAAGAGGCGCTAAACTGGACTGTTTATGAAACGGCAATGCAAGAAAATTGCCAGGTTCTGATGAAAAATCTACATGCGTTTAAGGCCGCGTTTAAGAGCTTTTGCTGAACATAAAACGATAAACTTAGCCGCACCAATTTGCTAATTTTATTTCCTTTATACGTTTAAAATATGCATCATTTGAAACAAACGTCATAAGATGGTTTGTTATTTCTAACAATAGTGATTACGGCTACTGCAAAATAATCTGCCAGTGGTATAATAAGGTATTTTATACGATGATAAAGGTAAGTTATGGATGCAATCGACCATATTGCTATTTCTGTAAAAAATCTCTCAGAAACGGTGTCCTGGTATCAACAGGAGTTTCAAGCGAAGGTTTTATATCAGGATGATACTTGGGCGATGCTTCAATTTGCCAATATTAAACTGGCCTTTGTTATTGAAAAACAACACCCACCACATATTGCCTTTTGTAAAGAAAACGCCGGGGAGTATGGGAAACTCTCCAAACACCGGGATAATACCTGTTCAACCTATATAAAGGACCCATCTGGCAATATTATCGAGATAATGCTGCCACTTAAAGACTAAACACGTTTTTGTAGAATAAACAGACTTATCCAGTTAAAAATAAATAATACACAGGTAATAATCATAATTGCGGTAAGCACTTCTAAACCAAATGGCATTTGTGTATTGTGACGCAATAAGCTTAATACGCCAAAAAACACCACGGGGATAATGCCTGATCGAATAATCTCCGTGTAAATGCTTAATAGCGTATTGGTCTGTGGGTTGTAGTGATTAATGAGTATGATTTGCATCATATTAAACTGAGTTCTGTATTCAATAATCGAGTAAATCAACAAAAAGCCAATCAGTCCAACTATAATAAGTACAAGGCTTTGTGTGATCAATACAAGTAAGCTTATGGCAAAAATAATCAATAAGAAATTTGTCTTATAGACATTGTGCACGATCTGTTTATCGGCAATTTTATTCTGGCTTTTATAAAGGCCGATTAAATAAACAATAACGATAAGCAATGAAAAAACAGGCTCAAGCATATACAGGCTGTCATATAGTTTTTTGGGTGCAACCGAAGATAAAAAGAATAAAATCAATGAGGCCATGATGGTTAATAATACCAGGGCGTATTGACCATAGCCTGTTATATACATCAATACATAACGCGGTTTGACCTGTCTTAAAAGTGCAAAGCTCACGATAAGAAAGCTTAATAAAATCAACCAGGATGAAAAAACGTGCCAGGCAAACATCATAATGCCCACCAGCATGGCAAGTATACAGCCGATTGCAAAGGGGATTATGCTTTTTAATAAGGCTTTTAAATGAAAGTGATGAATTTTTTTATGAATATAGCGGAAATAAAAGTAAACACCACCTAAAAAGCTTGTGCTCAGGGTGAAATATAAAAGACTGTGATAAAAAGAAGCCAGGACAAATAAAATCGTTACAATGGTGCCTAAGGTATTAATCATAAACGATAGCAGATTGTTTTTTATTTCATCACCTAGAATATGTTCGCCTTGGAGTTTATATTTTTTCATTTGTAAAACAACATGAACACCAAGGTAACGCAACAGATAAAAATGTGCACCCATTGCCGCATAAACAACCAATGCAGAGTAATGACCACTTAATAGTAAATAAGTTGTTACCATTAACGCAAAAGGGCAAAACCAGCCAATTAATGTGATGGCGTCATCTTGTGAGGTGGTTTTATTGAATTTTGTTGTCAAAAAGACCACAAACCAGACGATAATACCTAAAAGAGCGACAATGCTGACCATATCAACAAAAAAGTACAAGCGTTCATATGCATTGTGAAAAACAACCTGAAAACCTTGGATGTTTCCTGCTAACGCGCGCATGGGCACATAGATTGGCAAGATACAAAAATAAATTAAGCTTGGATGGTAGATGCAATTAAGAAAAAATATTTTGGCTTTGTGCATTTTTATCTTTTTAAATGTGGGGCTGTACAAGTAGGCTAAGGCTAGCAAATCCATTGATAAAAGACAATCGATAGCATAATCAATGGCTTTATTTTTGATAAAAATCGTTATTTAATCATGATTTTTTTTAAATACATAAGAGATGAGTAACTTGAAAAGCAAGGCTTTGGCAGGAATCCACGTCAGAATTATTGCTTACCAATAACGGTTTGCGCCTGATAAAAAAGCTTGTCTAATGGCAGAAAAAGGATAAACCAATTGTATTGGCCAATAACGCTTTAGGCTATCAACGATCATCTCGTGGATCGCCGCCAAGCGACGATGACGCACTTGGGAGTATTGAAATAACTGTGTAAATTCTTTCATAGGTTATAATGGTTAAAACGTATAATCTAAGGACGAAAGATGAAAAACAAAGAACAAAACAAAGCATTAGATCAAGCGCTTGATCTCATTGTCGAATCAGGTGCTGATTTATCCAATCTATTTAAATCAGATGGCGTATTGAAGCAATTAACCAAAGGTCTGGTTGAACGTGCTTTACAAGGTGAACTAAAGGCGCATCTTGGTTATGACAGGCATGAACGTAGCGATTCTGCTAATGCACGTAACGGCACGGCACGAAAAAGCGTAATAACAGAAGATGGCCTATTGGAAATTGATGTGCCTCGTGATCGCTCAGGTGAATTTGATCCTGTACTTGTTCCCAAGCGAAGCACGCGGATTGAAGGTTTG
>NZ_QLIT01000134.1 GCF_003574485.1 Facilibium subflavum | reverse complement strand
TAATGATTGCCTCATCAGTCTTACCATGCCACACCTTCCATTTAATGGATGCAAGTTGCTCAGACTTATCACTGTTTAATTGACCAATTAACGTATCAAACTTCTTGGATATATGATACCAGTCAAGAATATAGGTAATGGATTTGCAGTGTTTTTTAAGAGATTTTAAAACATTCCAGCAATTCTTGGCTCCATCTGATAAAGCAACAACATCTGTTTTCTTGGTTAATCCTTCCTTTTTGGCAGCAATCAATGTCATCGCTTTAATAGATTTATGATGATCTTTATAACTAGAGGCTGCATAAGATTTCTGAGTGACTTCCCTATCTATATTATCTGTTCTTTTAGATACCTTTCTTACCTGATTTTCAGGGTTATAAACTTTAGTGAGCAGAGCTTCAAAGTTACCTCGAGTTGGGTGCTTATCTTTAATGTAACCACCATCTGTTTGAACAATTAATTCTTCTGCAGGTTTGATTTTAAAACCCTTAAGGCACGCCTCATCTTGATGTATTTCGTGTAGATATTGCCCAACACGTTCAGCGGTTCTCTTTAAATTCAGCTGCCCATTCACCGGTCGATGGCGCTTTACTTGTGCATCTAACTCATGCTGTGCTTCAACGAATGACATCTTAGATGCAACAACTGCTTGCATCTCTAATAAATCAGGGTGACGGTAGTCCCCAAACAAGCCTTGAATGCTATAAGTTACAAGCTTTCGACACTCATGATTAGCACATCTTCTTCTAGGCAGGTTTATCTTATGATCGCTGAATACGCTGTTAAAGTTAGATTCATATGTACCATAATTTCTCATTTCACTGCCACATGCTGGGCAGGTGTCTTCAAGATCGTAAACCGTTGATTGAAATTTCAGGTAGTTATCCTGTACACGGTGCAATATCTCTATTTGTTCTGTATGGTTATAACCTAAATCATCTATCGATTTTGGAGATTTAATTACTTTTTCTTCTGTCACTTCACGATGAACTATATCTTGTGTTTGATCATCATAAATCTCTGTTACGATTCGTT
>NZ_QLIT01000133.1 GCF_003574485.1 Facilibium subflavum | reverse complement strand
TGCTGGAAGTCATTTAACTACTTTTTCTTCTGTCACTTCACGATGAACTATATCTTGTGTTTGATCATCATAAATCTCTGTTACGATTCGTTGCTTTAGTGCCATAACTTACTCCATGATTTTAGGTTACAAAAATAGAGTAGCATAAAATAGCATGAAGTAAAACCGTGTCAGGAATGCTCTCGGCGCAATGGAATCGAGAGTCTGCACACAGAGTGTTGCAGCTTAGAACCTCTTTAGCAAGCAATCAATGGGCTCAGGGTTGGCAGCTAGTTAGGCAACATATTTATAAAAATGCAGCATAACACAACTACATTAGGAATGCTCTCCACAACTTGCCGGTAATTGCTGATTTTCTGAACCATGCCCTTTCATTACACTTCATTTTGCTTAACGAAAATGGTTTCTATTTGATCAATGACATTAATACCTGTTTTATTAAATAAATTGGTAATTGATTGATGATAGTTTAATTTATATGAATTAATTTTTATTTGTTTAGCAATTTCAGACCATAAGCTACTAAATACAATTTCAAAGTTAACGGATTTCATAGTGGCGATGCTTTCTGATAAAAAAGTAAGTGAAACGATGACCGAACGAATTAGCTCCCTTTCTGATGTAAAATTTTTAATTGGTTCTATAGAGTCAATATCACACATGCCACCATCAATTGAGAGGTTTTGTATTTGCACACAATTTCCAGTATGGATACACGTTGTTGGTACATAACCAAGACCAAACATTTGAATAATAAAACCAACCCAATTGGGTATTGCATCATCTAGTTTAAATTCACCAAATTCATTTTCTCTATTCTTATTCCATATTCCATCTGCACCAGGAAAATGATTAATAGCATGCGCTGCCCTTAAGGGATATCCGTGGTAATAATAAGCGTATATAGCCAAACCATCTTTTGCTAATTCTTTTGTATATTTGGCGACCGAAAGCTGCATTCTATCTGATAAAAATGGTGAAACATCTGTCAAAAAAATCCTCGTTCTTTCCTTTGGAATGATATAAACACTCAAAGGCAATGGAATATGAGGTAGTATATTAAAGTGCTGATGATAATCACGCACAAATTGATATGTAAGATTAGCACAATTGATTGCTGCTTTACGTGTTAGTGCAAGATAAACTTCATGTTCATAAAGAACAAAGCTTTCTATTTTAGATGGCATGCCGTCTTTAGGGTACTTATATGCTTTTTCATATACATCTAAGTAGTCTTGAGCGAAGGGTTCACTGCCTTTGAAAACAATTAGTCCATCACCTGCCTTCATACAGAATGATCTGGCATGACCCTTCATTCGGAAAAAATCGCCCTGTGAAAAAACACTACAAGTTGGTGCGACTGGGCATTTATTCTGCAGCGAATTTAATGCTTTCTTGATTTCTGGATAAAAATCTAACATTGATTGATAAAGTTTATGATCCAATTTTTCTAAACTCCAGATTTTATCAAGCTTAGGTGACTTCTCTAACATGCACTCCATTGTAATACAACCAGAAATTAAGCAATAATCTCCATTGTAAACTATCTTATTAAAATTGCATAGTATAATTTTCGGCATGGTTCAGAAATTGCGCTATTGAAAACAACGACATCATCAGTTTTATTCATGATATACTCCAAGTGTGTGATTGTTGTACACGTTTATTTTTTAATCATACCAGTATGCTAT
>NZ_QLIT01000132.1 GCF_003574485.1 Facilibium subflavum | reverse complement strand
TCAGTTCATCTACCCGCTACGGACTCAGACCCCGACACCTCCACGCATACTCGCCTTTACGTATTGCGTAGTGCTGATTTCAGGCAAATGAAAACCTTGATCAGGTGCGACGATGATATATTACGGGGCTCAATACCTTCACTTGCGTTGTGGCTGATAGACCGCCCTTACTACAGCTTCATAATGTTCGTTACCTTGCATTATGTGTAGTTCGGTTCCAGACTGGTGGCTAGCCTTTTTCTGGGCTGGATTGTCCAGCTTGATTGCCTTAGCTTTGCTTGGCGCACTCATTTAATACCTCCATCATACGTTTTTCACTAATATCAAGATCATTTGTTTCTAGCTTTTGTGTTTTTTTCTTCACATAGTGAAGCAATACTATTAACTCCGAGGATTTCATGCAGTACAAAATTCTATGTTGATTGCGATATTTATATTTTATTTCCCACAATTTACCTTTAACTTGTTTAAATTGGACTCGACTATAATCAAACCCGTACTCTTCTATGCCTTTTAGCCTTGCTAATACATCGGCCTGTTCATCTATAGGTAGTGTGTTAATAGCTTCTTTTACAGGCATTCTGCCACTATTTTTGGCATAATATCTTATATCCACGACAAGTTTAATTCTATTTCTTGTTAAACTAAAGTTTATATCCAACTGGATATAAAGTCAAGCGTTATTGGGTTTGAAGCTAATAAACCAAAAGTTTATGCCAAAAAGCCATTTATTGCTAACCATTACATGGTCTTCTTTTCAGCTAGTCTTATAAAAAATTTTGGTATCATTTTTGATGAACTCACAATTTTAATAGCTATCTCCATTATCATCATATAAATCCAATGTCAGTGTTATTGATTTCATTCGTTTATAATCATCAGGCAATAAGTGATCATATTGCCCTTTTTTAATCATATAGTAAGTACTTCTTGAAATACCAAAGAGATAGCGCTTTGTCCCGAAGTAGGAATTTTTGCCCAAATATTTATCGAGTCTCATCAATGCCTAAGTTCAATTAATAGTCAAAAGGATGATAGACTCGCAAACAACTCTGCTGTTGATCATAGTATATGCAGGCTTATCTAAAAGGCAACACCAAATCGCCAGAATGCTCATTTTAGGCGCATCTGCGAAAGAAATCGCATTAAAACTTAGTCTTTCTTATCGAACCGTTGAAACTCACATCAATAATATCAAGCAAAAACTGAATTGCCATAAGCGCTCTGAGCTAATCACACACTTGCATCAAATAGGGGTTTAGCCGTAGGCACTAAAATAGTAACGCACCATACTGGCTAAAACGTCATGAATTCGCTTGAGTAAAAACGTATTTAAAACTTACTAAAAATACTGTCCAATGCCCTGGTTGGCAATACAGCTTTCAATATTTTGGCAATCGAGGTAAATGCCGTAATACTGTATCTGGGAGCGGGTTTTTTGGCCAGAAGAATTTTCTCAACCACTTTGGCCACAACAATTGCTTCTTTATTGAATGGGACTTTTTTGTGCAGGCCTTGTCGCATTTTTTCATATTCGCTTTGATGAACGGATCCAGTCAACTCTATATTCTTGACGGTTTTCATTGCATTTGCTCTAAAATTACTGGTGACAGGGCCTGTATTTAATGTGCTCATATAAATGTTTGTACCTTTGAGCTCTTGTCTTATCGTATCTGCAATCCCTTCAATCGCGTATTTGCTGGCATTATATGCACCTCTGTATTTCAGTGACACAAGTCCTAAAACCGAACCGTGCTGGATAATTTTTCCATAACCTTGCTTTCGCATGATTTTAAGTACTGCACGTGTGATATAATGCAGTGCAAAAACATTAGTTTCAAACTGTTGTCGTAGATATTCAGTTGGAATATCTTCAAGTGCACCTGCCTGACCATATCCCGCATTATTAAAAACGGCATCAAGCTTATAACCTTTTTTATTGACAATATCATCAACTGCGACAGCCACCTGCGCTTCATCTCTGACATCAATTAGATAAGTGTCAAAGCCTTCCTCAATTAATATCTCAACATCTTGCTGTTTTCTTGCCGAGGCAAAAACCTGATAGCCTTTGCCTTTTAAGTATTTTGCCGTAGCATAACCAATGCCACCGTGCGAGCAACCTGTGATCAATATTGTTTGTTTTTTCATGCCTGCCGTCTTTATTTGCAATGTTTTTTGTATTGCCATATCTAAACTCTATCCTAACACAACGTGAGTTCGACATAAGTGTTCATAAAACTATCAGCTCACTATCTCCCTTAATCCGTAAACTTGGCTTTTTTGGCTGAAAACAATAGGCGATAAGGCCACACAATAAATTTGTCATAAAGTTCCAAATTGAACGATGTCTCGTATGCTCGATTTGACTAATATTCTTAAGCTGATCATTGACAGACTCAATAATTGCGCGCTTTCTTAAAAGTGCTTTGTCCAGTAAAGAAATCAAACTTTTTTTCATCTTCTTTTTCACCCGTGTCACCACTTGCAGTCCTCGCGCCAATACACGCTCAGATAATCCTACTTTAAT